>CAKUKL010000237.1 GCA_934662925.1 uncultured Oscillospiraceae bacterium
CCCTGAAGCTGCGCTGGCTCCCGGCCACCGGCTTCGGCACCGTGCAGCAGCTGATCCTCCCCGTCCTCACCAACGCCCTGACGTCCGTGGCGGTGGTGGCCCGCATGACCCGCTCCTCCATGCTGGAGGTCATCCGGCAGGACTACATCCGCACTGCCCGGGCCAAGGGCCTGCGGGAGGGCACGGTCATCCGGCGGCACGCCCTGAAAAACGCGCTGATCCCGGTGCTCACCGTGGTGGGCATGCAGATGAGCATGGTCATGGGCGGCTCCGTCATCGTGGAGACGATCTTTTCCATCCCCGGGCTGGGTGCCTACATGATGGCAGGCATCAACGCCCGGGACTATCCGGTCATCAACGGCTGCGTCGTGGTGCTCTCGCTGAGCATCTGCGTGATGAACCTGCTGGTGGACATCGCCTACGCCTATGTGGATCCCCGTATCCGCGCGCAGTACGAGCGGCCGAAGAAAAAGCAGAAAACAACCGCGGCCGCGGCGAACGGAGGTGGACAATCATGATGCTCTTTACCGAAAAGCAGAAGCGCCGCCACGCGGACGACATGGAGGAGCTCACCCGCCGCCACAGCCAGTGGGGCGACGTCATGCGCCGTCTGGCCCGGAACAAGCTGGCCATGGTGGGGCTGTTCATCGTGGTGGTCATCCTGTTCTGCACCATTTTTGCCGGTGTCATCACCCCCTACGGCTACGATGTGCAGGATTACGCCGTGCGCTTCCAGTATCCCTCGCTGGCCCATCCCTTCGGGACGGACAACTTCGGCCGGGACCTGTGCAGCCGCATCCTCTACGGCGGCCGGGTGTCCCTGCTGGTCGCGCTGCTGGCGGTGGCCATCTCCATCGTCATCGGCGGCTTCCTCGGCGCCACCGCCGGTTATTTCGGCGGGAAGTATGAGACCGCCGTCATGCGCATCATGGACATCGTCATGGCCATTCCCGGCCTGCTGCTGGCGGTAGCCATCTCCGCCGGACTGGGCACCGGTATCTTCAACACCGCGCTGGCCGTCTCCATCGCCGGTATCCCGCCCACGGTGCGGATGCTGCGGGCCACGGTGCTCCAGATCCGGGACGAGGAATATGTGGAGGCCGCCCGGGCCACCGGCTCCAGCGACATGCGCATTATTTTCCGCCATGTCCTGCCCAACACCATCGCCCCGCTGATCGTGGATTCCACTCTCCGCATCGGCATCAATATTCTCCAGATCTCCAGCCTGTCCTTCGTGGGGCTGGGCATCAAGCCGCCGCAGCCGGAGTGGGGCTCCATCCTCTCCGCCGGGCGGGCCTATATTCAGGATTTCTGGCCCATCATCGTTTTCCCCGGCCTTGCCATCATGCTGACGCTGCTGGGCTTCAACCTGTTGGGCGACGGCCTGCGGGACGCGCTGGACCCGCGGCTGAAGCAGTAAGGAGGGCGGAACGATGAGCTTACTTGAGATCAAAGATCTGACCGTTCACTACCGCGCCCACGACACGGTGGTCAAGGCGGTCAACGGCGTCAGTCTCTCCATCGAAAAGGGCCAGACGCTGGGTCTGGTGGGCGAGACCGGCGCGGGCAAGACCACCACCGCCCTGTCCATTCTGCGGCTTTTGTCCGAGCCCCCCGCCGAGATCTGCGGCGGGCAGATCCTCCTCAACGGAAGGGATCTGCTCCAGATGAAGGACAGCGAGCTGCGGAAGATCCGCGGCAACGAGATATCCATGATCTTTCAGGACCCCATGACCGCCCTGAACCCCATCATGCGGGTGGGCGACCAGATCGCGGAGGTCATTGAGCTTCACCAGAAGTGCTCCAAGCAGGAATCCGTGGAAAAGAGCCTTGCCATGCTGGAGCTGGTCGGCATCCGGCCGGAGCGCTCCACCGACTACCCCCATCAGTTTTCCGGCGGCATGAAGCAGCGGGTTGTCATCGCCATGGCGCTGGCCTGCAACCCGATGCTGCTGCTGGCCGACGAGCCCACCACCGCACTGGACGTCACCATTCAGGCGCAGGTGCTGGACATGATGAACGACCTGAAGCAGAAGCTGGGCACCTCCGTGCTCATGATCACCCACGATCTGGGCATCGTGGCCGAGTGCTGCAACTACGTGGCCATCATGTACGCCGGCGAGATCGTGGAGTACGGCGACCTGCGCCAGATCTACCGGGAGACCGCCCACCCCTATACCAAGGGGCTGTTCGGCTCCCTGCCCTCGCTGGACAAAAAGGCGGAGCGGCTCCAGCCCATCGCGGGGCTGATGCCCGACCCGGCCCGACTTCCGGAGGGCTGCAAATTTCACCCCCGCTGCCCCCGCTGCACGGAAAAATGCCGCAGCGTGGAGCCTGAGACCATCGATCTGGGCGGCGGCCATCTGGTCAAGTGCCACCTGTGCGGCACGGGAGAGGAGGAAACGGCATGAGCGGCGGAACGGTTCTGCTGCGTACAGAGCATCTGAAAAAATACTTCAGCACCTCCTCCGGGATGCTTCACGCCGTGGACGACGTCACGCTGTCCATTGTGGAGGGCAAGACCCTCGGCGTGGTGGGGGAGTCCGGCTGCGGCAAATCCACCCTCGGACGGACCATTCTTGGCCTGACTGAGGCCACGGACGGCGCCGTATACTTCCGGGACGAGGATGTCACCCATCTCAAGCGCGCGCAGCGCAGGCGGCTCCAGCAGAAGATGCAGATCATCTTTCAGGATCCCTTCTCCTCTCTGAATCCCCGGATGTCGGTGTCTGACCTGATCGCCGATCCCCTCAAAACCTATCGCCTGTGCGCCTCCAAAAAGGAGCTTCAGGACCGGGTGTTCGAGCTTATGGAGTTCGTGGGCCTTGACCGGCGCTTCGCCGTCTCCTATCCCCACGAGCTGGACGGCGGCCGCCGTCAGCGCATCGGCATCGCCCGGGCGCTGGCGCTGGATCCGGAATTCATCGTCTGCGACGAGCCGGTGTCCGCCCTCGATGTGTCCATTCAGGCCCAGATCCTCAACCTGCTTCAGGATCTTCAGGCCCAGAAGGGCCTGACCTACATGTTCATCACCCATGACCTGTCGGTGGTCAAGCATATCTCCGACGATATTCTCGTCATGTATACCGGCTGCATGGTGGAAAAATCCCCCGCCGACGACCTGTTCGACCATCCGCTGCACCCCTACACCAAGGGTCTGCTGTCCGCCATCCCCATCCCGGACATCGAACGGAACACCAAG
>CAKUKL010000238.1 GCA_934662925.1 uncultured Oscillospiraceae bacterium
TGATGGGCCTGCTCATCGTTGGCCGGGCCTTTGCCATCAGCGGCCTGTCCGACGTGATCTCCCGGCTGCTGCGCAGGGCCATCGCTCTGCCGGAGAAGTATTTTATTCTGGTCCTCATGGTCGCATCTATGCTGGTCTCCATGTTCTGCAACTCCATGCTGTCCCTCGGGCTTATGATGCCGATCGTAGACGCAGCGGAACGCAATACCAACGGCCGCATTTCCCGCAAGATGTGCTATATGATGCTGGCAATTTCCGGCACGATCGGCGGTACCGTTACCTCCATCGGGGCCTCGTCCGCCATTACGGCGTCCAGCCTGATGGAGTCGTCCTACGTGGGGCGGCAGTTTACGTTTTTTGAACTGGCCCCGGTCTCCCTGCCGTCGGCGATCGCCGTGCTCGTGGTTTTTGCGCTGATCGGCTATGCGATGGAGCGCAAATGCTATAATTTTGAAGCGGCACCTCTTCCGGAGTATGTAACGCAGGGAGAAAATACGAAATTGGAAGCTCCCGAGGTCCCGAAATATAAAACGGTGCTTGCAGCTGTCATTCTGGTCATCTGCATTGTGAACTTCATTATCGGAAAGTTCAATTTGGGCGCGGTTTCTCTTCTGGGTGCGCTTCTCCTGATGCTGACCGGCTGCGTCAAGGAAAAGGAGGCATTCAGCGCCATCAATCTGTCCACGATCTTTACGGTGGCATGCTCCATCGGCTTCGGCGCGGGGATCCAGGCCAGCGGCGCGGGCGAGGTCATTGCCAATACGCTGTTTAAGGTGGGCGGACCGGTCACGGCGTCGCCCTACGGCCTGTGCGTCGTGATGATGATCATCACTGCGTTTCTTTCCAACTTCATGTCCAACAATGCGGCGGTGGTCATGGTCCTGCCCATCGCTCTGTCCATGGCGCAGACTCTGGGGCAGAGCGGCGTACCCTATGCCGTGGCTTGCGCCCTTGGCGCGAATTATGCTATTATGACCCCGATCTGCAACGTACAGTTTACGATCATTTATAATCTGGGCTACCGCTTCAAGGACTATGCGAGGGTCGGCGGCATGTTCAACCTGCTCATTATCGTGCTGGGAAGCATCATGCTGAAGCTCGTATATTTTTAATTCCGGATGATATGGGCATAACCACATACAATTAAGAGAAAGGATGACCTTTACAATGCGCACCTACCCTGAAATTCCCATCGAGCAAGATCCCGCGTTCGCTCTGGCCGATATGGCTGTCAACACAAAGTACGAAGACCTGACGGCGGATCAGGTGGAAAAAGCGAAAAAATCGATCCTTGATACGCTGGCCGTCATCATTGGCGGCTACAATAAGAACTGCGCGCCGCAGGCGGTTCGGGTGGCGCAGCGGTACAGCGGCTTCGGCGACGGCCGGATCCTCGTCTACGGCGACCGGGTCCCCGCGCCGCTGGCCGGCTATGCCAACGGCACCATGGCCCGGGCGCTGGATCTGGGCGACTGCCACAACACCGGCGGCCACATCTCCGAGTTCAACGTGCCCACCATGCTGTCGGCGCTGGAACTGGCTGATGGCCCCGTGTCCGGCAAGGACTTCATCACCGCTTATGCCGTGGGCGCCGAGTGGGGCACCCGCCATCACACCGCCATGCATCTCCAGTTCCACACCGTCGGCATGCCCGGCGAGGCGGGCTGGACCTGGGCCGGTCCCTCGCTGGCCAAAATGCTGAAACTGAACAAAGAGCAGCTCATGAACATGATGGGCATCTGCTTTACCTCCCACGGTCTGCCTGAGCAGGAAAAGTATCTTGAAGGCCGCGAGTCCGTCCGGCTTCAGCACGGCGTTTTTGCCGACAGTCTCATCAAGGCGGCCCTCGCCGCCAAGGACGGCGTTACCGGTCCGCTGGCCATTTATCTCGGCAAGTCCGGCTTTGTGCGCTTCGTGATCTGGGACGATGTGGAGCCGGAGATCCTGACCCGGGATCTCGGAAAGCGCTGGCTGTGGAGCGAGGAACTGACGCTGAAGCCCTATGCCTCCTGCAAGTTCACCCACGCGGTGGTGTCCGGCATGCTCAAGCTCCGCCAGATGCACAACATCGACTGGCACGACATCGCGGACATTCACTGCACTGTCAGCGCCGGTGCGCAGGTCTGCATCCAGCCCGTCCGCTGGGCGCCAAAGACCAAGGGCGACGCCATGTTCAGCATTCCCTACTGCATCTCCCACGCCGCCATGCACGGCGACGTGTTCCTGGACGCCTTCTCCGACGAAGAACTGGCCGATCCGGAGAAGCGCGAGCTGATGCAGAAGGTCCGCGCGGACGTCTGCACCGACGCCGATTTCCCAATCTTCGACGCGTTCCCGCTGGAGGTCACGCTGAAGGACGGGACCATTTACCGCATCGCGGACGACAGGATCCTCGGCTCGCCCCAGAACCCCATGAGCTGGGAGCAGCTTGAGCAGAAGTTCTGGAAGTGTATCGACTACTCCGCCGCGCCGCTGCCCAAGAACAAGCTTGAGCGGCTGGTGGCGCTGTGCCGCGATCTGGAAAATCTGCCCGATATGCAGGCGCTGGTCGATTGCCTGATGCCCGGATGACCGGGGACGGGAGCGGCCGCACAGCCCCGGCGGGGGACAGGCGGCCGGTGAAAAAAGGGCGGCGGCACTACGGGATCGTCGTCTGTGTCGGCTGCACGCTGGCGCTGTTCTGCGTCATCGGCACGGCGTGCAGCGCCTTTTCCGCCTTCCTGCCCTATGTGGTGGCGGAGCGCGGACTGACCAAAACACAGGCGTCCATGATCATCACCATTCGGAATCTGGTCTCTCTGCTTACCATGATCCTCGTTGTACGGCGCTATTATCTGAAAATGAGCCTGCGGGCCGGAACGGCGCTGGCTGTCTGCCTGTCTGCCGCCGCCTTTGTGATCTTCGCCGTTTCCCGCACTTGTACAGGGTTCTATATCGGTGCTATACTGGCGGGGATAGCCTATGGGACCGGCGGCACGATCCCGGTGTCCATTCTCATCAACCGCTGGTTCACCAGCCACAGAACGCTGGCGCTTGGGCTCTGCTCTGCGGGGACCGGCATCGCGGTGATCGCGGAGCCGCCGGTGATCGCGGCGCTAATCGCACAGTTTTCGCTGCAGACCGCGTTTCTGGTGTTCGCGTTCCTGATCGCGCTGGCCGCTGCCGGGATATTCTGCACGTTACGGGACAGCCCGGATG
>CAKUKL010000239.1 GCA_934662925.1 uncultured Oscillospiraceae bacterium
GGGTAGACCTTGTAGTCGCCGGGGAGGGCCGCCAGTTTTTTCAGGGAGGCGGTGAGATCCGCGTAGCTGCCGCCGGGCAGGTCGGTGCGGCCCATGGAGCCGCGGAACAGGGTGTCGCCGGTGAACAGTACGCCCTCGCCCTCCACCATCAGGGTGACGGAGCCTTTTGTGTGGCCGGGGGTGTGGATGACCTTCACCGTCAGCGGGCCGACGGCCACGGTGTCGCCCTCGTTATAGGGCGTCACATTGCCGAAGGCGGCCACGGTGGGGACGGTCATGCCGAACATGGTCTCACTGATCTCCTCGGGGATGTCGGCGGGGTGGCAGTAGACGGGCAGGTCGGGCCATGTCTCCCGCAGGCCGGGGATGCCCAGCACGTGGTCAAAGTGGCTGTGAGTCAGCAGAATGGCCACGGGGGTGAGCTTCAGCCCCTGAATCAGGTTGGCCACCTGCTGGCCGTCGTCGCCGGGGTCCACCACGGCGCACTGGTCGGAGCCGTCCGCCCAGAAAATGTAGCAGTTGGTGCACACCATGCCCAGCTGCATGTACTTGATCTGCATAAGGATCACCTCGGAAAAAATTTCATCTCGTCGAAAAAGGCAAAGCCTTTTCCGACGAATAGGTTGCGCCCCGCCGCAGCGCACAAAATGTCCGCTATCTGCGGCCATTTCGCACGTTTGCGGGGCGAGAAGTGTTTTCTGCCACGCGCATGTCGCGGCAGAAAACGGATCATATTTTTTCGCCGCTGCGGCGGCGAAACTCTACGAGGTTTTTCGTCATTCTTTCACCAGCAGATATCTTCCGGCGTTTCAGTTCAGGTTGGTGTAGCCCATGAGGTATTGGTCCACCTCCCGGGCCGCGGCGCGGCCCTCGGCGATGCCCCACACCACGAGGGACTGCCCCCGGCGCATATCTCCGGCGGCAAAGACCTTGTCCACCCCGGTGCCGTAGCCGCCGGGGGCGGTGGCCACGTTGGAGCGCCCGTCCCGGGCAAGGCCGAAGGCCTCGGGCACGTAGTCCTCCGGGCCGAGGAAGCCCGCAGCGATGAGCAGCAGCTGGCAGGGCAGCTCCTCCTCCGAGCCGGGGATCTCCGCCATCACCGTCCGGCCGTTTTCCGTCTTCGGTTCCAGATGGACGGCCACCACCGAACACAGCTCGCCGTTTTCGTCCGCCCGGCACTCCTTGATAGTCATCTGATACCGGCGGGGGTCGGAACCGAACACGGCGGCGGCCTCCTCCTGACCGTAGTCGGTCTTGCACACCTTCGGCCACTGGGGCCACGGGTTGCTCTCCGCCCGGACGTCCGGGCTTTTGGGCATCATCTCGATCTGGGTGACGGACCGGCAGCCGTGGCGGATGGCGGTGCCCACGCAGTCGTTGCCCGTGTCGCCGCCGCCCACGATGATGACGTCCTTCCCGGCGGCGCTGATGTATCCGCCCGGCTTCAACCCGCCGGACAGCAGGGCTTTGGTGGTGGAGGCGAGGTAATCCACCGCGAAGTGGATCCCCTTTACATTCCTTCCTGCCACGGAAAGATCCCGGGCGTTCTTCGCGCCGCAGCACAGGATCACCGCGTCGTACTGCTCCAGCAGATCTGGAGCGGAGACGTCCCGGCCCACGTCGCAGCCGGTGCGGAACTCCACCCCTTCGGCGGCCATCAGCTCCGCCCGGCGGGCGATGACCTCCTTCTGGAGTTTCATGTTGGGGATACCGTACATCAGCAGGCCGCCCACCCGGTCGTCCCGCTCAAAAACGGTCACCGAGTGGCCCCGGCGGTTGAGCTGATCGGCGGCGGCAAGGCCCGCCGGACCGGAGCCTACCACCGCCACCCGCTTGCCGGTGCGCACCCGGGGCGGCTTGGGGGCCATGGCCCCGGAGACGTAGCCAGCCTCGATGATGGACAGCTCGTTTTCCTTGACGGTCACCGGGTCGCCGTTCAGGCCGCAGGTACAAGCCGCTTCGCACAGTGCCGGGCACACCCGGCCGGTGAACTCCGGAAAATTGTTGGTCTTCAGAAGGCGGCTCAGGGCGTGGCCCATATTGCCGGTATACACAAGGTCGTTCCACTCGGGCACCAGATTGTGCAGCGGACAGCCGGTATACATCCCGGCCAGCTGCACGCCGGACTGGCAGAAAGGCACGCCGCACTCCATACAGCGTCCCCCCTGCTTCTTCCGCTCCTCCGCGGACAGCATGGGGTGGAACTCGTTCCAGTGCCGGATGCGCTCCAGCGGCGTCTCCGCCGGGTTGCTCTCCCGGCTGTATTCCAGAAATCCAGTGGGCTTTCCCATCAGTGCGCACCTCCCGTTACCGCGTAAAATGCCTCGACCTCCGCCTCGTCGTGGCCCATGCCCCGCTCCTCGAACTGGGCAATGGCCTTGAGGATGCGGTCGTAATCCCGGGGCAGGATCTTCTTGAAGCTGGCGGCGCTGTGCTCAAAATCGTCCAGAATAGCCTTTCCTCGCTCCGACCCGGTGGCGGCCACATGCTCCTCAATGAGCCGCCGCAGCTCCTCCAGATCGTGCTTTTCCGTCACCAGCTCGATGGACACCAGTTCCTTGTTTACCCGGAGGTACAGGTCCCGCCGGGGGTCCCAGACGTAGGCGATGCCGCCGGACATACCGGCCGCGAAGTTCTTGCCGGTCTCGCCCAGCACCACCACCCGGCCGCCGGTCATGTACTCGCAGCCGTGGTCGCCCACGCCCTCCACCACGGCGTAAGCTCCGGAATTGCGGACGGCGAACCGCTCCCCGGCCACGCCGGCGATGAACGCCTTGCCGGAGGTGGCGCCGTACAGAGCCACGTTGCCGATGATAATGTTCTCATCCGCCCTGTACCCGGCGTTTTTCGGCGGATACACCACCAGCTTGCCGCCGGACAGGCCCTTGCCGAAGTAGTCGTTGGAGTCGCCCTCCAGCTCCAGCGTCAGCCCCTTGGGGATGAACGCGCCGAAGGACTGGCCGCCGCCCCCGGTGCAGTGGACGGTGAAGGTGTCCTCCGCCAACCGGTCGCCATGGAGCCGGGTGATGTCGGAGCCGAAAATGGTGCCCACCGTCCGGTCTGTGGAAGTCACGGGGATGGACAGGGATTTTTTCTGGCCCTTTTTCAGGGCGCTGCCCAGCTTTTCCAGCAGCACGGACATGTCCACCGTCTGTTCCAGCTGGAAGTCGTACACGTCGGC
>CAKUKL010000240.1 GCA_934662925.1 uncultured Oscillospiraceae bacterium
GAAAACCTTGATTTTCCGGGGTTTTTGAACCATTTTGATATAGTCTGAACAGTCGATTATCGCTTGCTGAACTGCGGTGCGCGACGAGCGGCTTTGAGGCCGTACTTCTTGCGCTCCTTCATGCGAGGATCGCGGGTCAGGAAGCCGGCGGCCTTCAGGGAGGCGCGGAACTCGGGGTCCATCTCCAGCAGGGCGCGGGCGATGCCGTGGCGCAGAGCGCCGGCCTGACCGGTGACGCCGCCGCCGGTGACGGTGGCGACCACGTCGACCTTGTCCAGAACACCGGTGGTGTTCAGGGGCTGACGGACGACCATCTTCAGGGTCTCCAGACCAAAGTAGTCCTCAATGTCACGGCCGTTGATGGTGATGGAGCCGGTGCCGTTGGGGAACAGGTGGATGCGGGCGACGGAGGACTTCCGACGGCCGGTGCCGTAATGATAAGGCTTCTTGCTCTTGTACATTGTCAGTTACCTCCTTAGTCCACGGTCCAGGTCTCGGGCTTCTGAGCGGCGTGCTTGTGCTCGGCGCCGCGGTAAATCTTCAGACGGCTCAGAGAATCCTTGGTGACGATGTTGCGGGGCATCATGCCGCGGACGGCCACGAGCATGGCCAACTCGGGCTTCTCCAGCATCAGGATGCGGTACTTGGTCTCCTTGAGGCCGCCGATCCAGCCGGAGTGGGTGCGGTAATACTTCTGCTCACCCTTCTTGCCGGTGAGGATAGCCTTCTCGGCGTTGACGATGATGACGAAATCGCCGCAGTCGGCATGGGGAGTGTACTCGGGCTTGTGCTTGCCGCGCAGAAGAACAGCGGCGGCGGCGGCAGTCTTGCCCAGGGGCTTACCGGCAGCATCGAGAACGTACCATTTGCGCTCGATGTTGCTCTTGTTGGCCATGAACGTAGACATGGTTTAAACCTCCGTTTATGATAAAATTTCTTCTAAACAGTTGGAAAGCTCCGCTTTACAACGCGGAGCAGTTTGTATTATAATGCCTTGTCCGGGGGTTGTCAATCAAAAAAGACGAAAAAATTGTGTTAGATGAAAAATGCTAGCAAATTCTTCTGATTTCTTTGAAATGCTCCGGAATGCTCGCTTTTGTATTTCGTTTTTTGGAGGGATTCATCATGCAGCAGATACTGTCCCGGGTGCGCCGGTGCGTTGAGGACTATGATATGATCCAGGCGGGAGACCGCATCGCCGTAGGCGTTTCGGGGGGCAAGGACTCGCTGACGCTGCTGTACACCATGGCCAAGCTGCGGGAGTTCTATCCGCTGCCCTTCGAGCTGCACGCCATCACCGTCCACCCCGGCGTGCCGGAGATGGACTTCAGCCGGGTGGCGGCGCTGTGCGAGGAGCTGAACGTGCCCTACCACCTGATCCAAACGGAGATTTTCCACATCATTTTCGACCTGCGGAAGGAGAAGAACCCCTGCTCCATGTGCGCCAAAATGCGCCGGGGGGCCATCCACAACGCCATGAAGGAGCTGGGGCTGAACAAGATCGCCCTCGGCCACCACTTTGACGACGCGGTGGAGACGTTTTTCCTGTCGCTGTTCTACGAGGGGCGGCTGTCCTGCTTCCAGCCGGTGACGTACCTCGACCGGACGGAGATTACCCAGATCCGGCCGCTGCTCTACTGCGGCGAGGGAATGATCCGCAACGCCGCCCTGCGGCATGAGCTGCCTATCGTTCACAACCCCTGCGCCGCCGACGGGAACACCCGGCGGCAGGAGGTGAAGGAGCTCATCGCCGACCTGTCCAAGACCTATCCCCGGCTGAAGGACTACGTGTTCGGGGCCATGCAGCGGCTGCCGCTGCCCGAGTGGGGGCCGCGGGAGTACCGCCGCCGTCCGCTGAGCGACGAGGAGCCGAAATAAAACAAAGCGCCGTTCCGCATTCAATGCGGAACGGCGCTTTTGCTGTGCGTCAGTTGCCGTATTCGGCCCTGAGACATTCCGTCCAGCCGCCGTCGGTGCGGGTGAAGGCGGCGTAGTGGCCCCACTCCCAGCCCTGCTCCTGAAGGATCAGCTCACAGAGACCGTCGTCGTCCAGATCGGCGATGATGGGGGGCGCGGCGGTAAAGCAGGCGGTCACGTCACCGGTATTGTCGGCGGCGCGGGAGGTTACGACGGACAGGCTGTCTCCGTCCCGGACGGCGAGAAGGTAGAAGATCGGTTCACCGCTGTTCAGGGGAAGGCCGTCCTCGCCCTGATTGTGGAAGAGCAGCTCCACCGTCTCCTGCTGGCCGTCGCCGTCGAGGTCGCACTGCCAGAACTCACAGCCGGGGCGGTATGCGCCGAAGCCGGTGATCCCGGCTTCGGCCAGGAGGGCGTCCACCTCTTCGTCGGTGAGGGCGGAGTCAGAGACCGTGAGGTCCGGGACGGTCAGGGTACCATTGGACAGCAGCTGGTAGATCTGGCCGTTGAAGGTGACGTAAAAGGTGGAGCTGGGAACGGAAAGCTCCGCTGCTTCTCCGGTGAGACAGCCGGGCAGAGCCATGATGAAGTCGCTGCCCTCAAGGATGCCGAAGGGGGCCAGAAGGGACGCGGCCTGCTCCGGGTCGTCAAAGGCGCCGGGGCCTTCGCCGGCGAAAAAGCGTGCGGCGCTCAAAGGTTCGCCCCACGGGTCGGGGTAGCTCTGATCAAACACCTCGCCCAGCGTGAAGCCGCCGTTCGCTGCAGCATGCCACTGGCCGTCGTCCCAGCTGCCTAAAAAGAACCCTTCTGCGAAGAAATAGCGAGTGTCCGTGTCCGGGGCGGTAGGTTTGGGGTTGCGGCCGGGGAGCTTCGTCCCGGTGAACACACCGGCGAGGAACAGGAGACAGGCCAGCGGGATGGCGATCAGGAGCTTCTTTTTCATGGTAGCCCTCCTCGGGTCAAAAGTCGTGGGAAATCAGTCGTCGGCGGGGAAGTCCAGCAGCTCCCAGCGGGAGAGCCGGAGAATGTCGTTGCCCGCAAGGTCGGTCATGCGGTAGCTGGTGTCGTCGGCGAAAATGACGCGGTCGCCGAACTGGGTGAGGAAGTAGTCCCGGCAGGTGAACAGCTCGTTTCCGTCCCGGTCCAGCACCACATAGGTGACGTCGTAGGTGCCGTCCTCGTTGGCGATGTCCTCGCCGTAGTAGTAGACGAGGG
>CAKUKL010000241.1 GCA_934662925.1 uncultured Oscillospiraceae bacterium
ACCGTCTCCATCGCCACCATATCGAATTCGTCAGTCATGCCGTACCGGGTGATCATGGCCCGGGCCAGCTTGGTGGCCTGCTCGATGTCGTTGGACGCGCCGGTGGTCATGTCGTCCCGGCCGAAGATCAGCTCCTCGGCGGCCCGGCCGCCGGTGAGGGTGGCGATCTTGTTGAGCAGTTCCTGACGGCTCATGAGGCTGCGCTCCCCGGCGTCCACCTGCATGGTGTAGCCCAGCGCGCCGGAGGTCCGGGGTACGATGGTGATTTTGGTGACGGGGGCAGAGTGGCTCTGA
This sequence comes from uncultured Oscillospiraceae bacterium, assembly GCA_934662925.1. Classification (GTDB taxonomy): domain Bacteria; phylum Bacillota; class Clostridia; order Oscillospirales; family Oscillospiraceae; genus Enterenecus. The sequence goes on from CAKUKL010000241.1 coordinate 295, forward strand.
AGCGCGGCCACAAGGGCGTGGCCCGTCTCGTGATAGGCCACGATCTTCTTCTCCAGCGGGGAGAGAACGGCGTTCTTGCGCTGGGCTCCGGCAATGACCGTCTCCACGCTCTCCTCCAGATCCTCCTGAAGCACCAGCTTGCGGCCCTGCCGCACCGCCCGGAGGGCGGCCTCGTTGATGATGTTGGCGAGCTCTGCGCCGGAGGCCCCGGCGGTGGCCCGGGCGATGGCGTCGAAGTCCACGTCCTCGGCGATCTTCACGTCCTTGGCGTGGACCTTGAGGATGGCGACACGGCCCCGCAGGTCGGGCAGCTCCACCGGCACCCGCCGGTCAAACCGTCCGGGACGGGTGAGGGCGGGATCCAGCGTCTCCGGCCGGTTGGTGGCCGCCAGCAGCACCACGCCCTTCCGTCCGTCAAAGCCGTCCATCTCGGCCAGCAGCTGGTTAAGGGTCTGCTCCCGCTCGTCGTTTCCGCCGTAAGCCCCGCCGTCGCGCTTCTTGCCGATGGTGTCGATCTCGTCGATGAACACGATGCAGGGGGCCTTTTCCTTGGCCTGCTTGAACAGGTCGCGGACCTTGGCCGCGCCCATGCCCACGAACATCTCCACAAACTCCGAACCGGAGATGGAGAAGAACGGTACTCCCGCCTCGCCGGCCACGGCCTTGGCCAGCAGGGTCTTGCCCGTGCCCGGAGGGCCGACCAGCAGCACGCCCTTGGGCAGCTTCGCGCCCACCTCGGCGTATTTTTCCGGGTTGTGGAGGAAATCCACCACTTCCTTCAGGGATTCCTTGGCCTCGTCCTGCCCGGCCACGTCGGCAAAGGTCACGCCGGTCTCCGCCTGCTCCACGTACACCTTGGCGTCCGCCTTGCCGAAGGTCATGGCGTTGCCGAGGCCGCCGGGCAGCTGCCCGCCCATCTTTTTCATCATCCAGCGGGACAGCAGCTCGCCGATGACGATGAACATGAAGATAGGCAGCACCCACGTCAGGATAAAGGACAGCAGGGGGCTGGTCTGGGTGGGGATGGACGCCTCGAAGGTAATGCCCGCCGTGCTCTGGAGCTTTTCCAGCAGCCACTCGCCGGTGTCCGGCCAGACGCCGGTCTTGTAGTAGGCGTCCTTCCCGCTGTCGTCCTGGGCGGCAAACACCAGCTCTTCCTCGTCCTTTTCCCATGCCACCTCGCTGACCTTGCCATCATCCACCATCTGGAGAAAGCTGTCGTAGCTGACCTGCGTCACCTGCTGGTTGAGCATGGAGGGGAACAGCAGTGCGTTGAGCAACATGACCACGATCATCACGATAAGGTAGTAAAATACCAGCGGTTTTTTCGGGGTCTTGGGAGGCTGATCCTTGACCTCTTTCATTTTGTACACTCCCTTTCGGCGGCGTTCGTCCAAACGTCAGCCGCACATACAGTTTCAAACATATTCTACCACACAAGCTCGCGCGGTCAAGTGACAACACGAATCTGCTGTCCATTTTCCCTCCGATTTATTTGCGTTCCCGGCCCGGCGGGGGTATAATAGCAACGGAGCGAGCCGTCCGGCGGAGCGCCGGACGCGATAGGACAGCGATTGGCAGAGGGAGCGTTTTTTATGCACAACGAACTGACCCGCAAGGACATCGAGCTGATGCAGCAGGAGCTGGATCACCGGCGGCTGGAGCTCAAGCCCCAGCTTATCGAGGCGGTGAAGGAAGCCCGGGCTTTCGGCGACCTTTCGGAAAACTTTGAATACAAGGCGGCCAAAAAGGAAAAGAACCGCAACGACGGCCGCATCCGCTATCTGGAGAACATGATCCGCACCGCCGTGGTCATCGAACCGGAGTCCTCCGGCGGCGTGGACCTCTACGACCACGTCACCGTCTACATCGAGGACGACGACGAGGAGAGCACCTTCCAGATCGTCACCACCATGCGGCAGGACGCCCTCCATGGCCGCATCAGCAAGGAGTCCCCGGTGGGCAAGGCCCTGCTGGGCAAAAAGGTGGGCGACCGGGTATATATTCAGGTCAACGACAGCTACGGCTACTACGCCGAGATCCGGAAGATCGAGCCCGGGGCGGACGACGGCTCTGCGCCCCTCAACTCCTATTAAGCTAAAAACGAAAACGGGTGGGGAACGAAAAAGAACATCGTGCCGGACTAAAATCAACGAATCTGCTGAAACAACGCTGTATGGTACGCAGAAAATGCGTTTCACCGCTTGTGGAGAACGCATTCGCTGTTTGTGGGGAAGATTTTTTGCGGAAAACGCGCTATACTTTTCTTCGGAGGTACACAAAAATGGATCAAATGAAGATAGGAAAGTTTATCGCTGCCCTGCGGAAAGAGAGAGGTTTGACGCAGGAGCAGCTCGGAGAAAAGCTCGGCGTGACCAACAAAACCATTTCCCGCTGGGAGAACGGCAACTATATGCCAGACGTTGAAATGCTGTTGCTGCTTTCAAAAGAATTCGGTGTAAGTATCAACGAGCTTATCAGCGGAGAACGGCTTTTAGCGGAGAACTTCCAGAAAGCCGCCGACAATAATCTTGTTACGGCGTTGAACAACAGCACCTTTACATTGAAAGAAAAAATAGCATTTTTTAAGAAAAAATGGCTGCACGAACATATTTCAACTATCGTCCTGTGCGTTGTGGCGTGGATAGGCATTATAATATGGACAGCGGTGAAATTACGAGGCAGCGACTCTTATGCGCTTTTGGGTGCAATAGGCAGTATGCTTGCTATACTTTTCTATGTGGTACTGTATAACCGTATGATGGTATATGTGGAGAACCACGCATATCGGGCAACGCCAGACAAGGAAACCGAAACGAAAAACTAACCTTGA
>CAKUKL010000242.1 GCA_934662925.1 uncultured Oscillospiraceae bacterium
CCGCCGGATCGTAGGCCGGAAGGGACGCCTGATCCACCTCGCTGACCTCGCCCTCCGGCGCTCCGCTCTCCCCGCCGGGGGCCGTGCCGTCCACGGCGCCGCCGCCCTCGGACAGGGCGGAAAGATCGAAGCCCTCCACCGCAGCGTACCGGATGAACCGGGCGCACATGGCCTCCACCGTCTCGCTGTCCACACCGTAAATGGTCATCTTGTACCCGACGCCGTTGGCGAAGCAGGACACCCGGCGGTACTCCCGCAGCTCGGTGCCGTCCTCACGCACCATATAGCCCGTGTTTTTCAGCCCGGTGATCTCCGTGCCGCAGAACTGGGTGCGCTCGTAGGCGTCATCCGGGTAGGCGACGCAGTCCGGCACCTCGTGCCCCGCCAGCATCTCCAGACTGAAGGACACCTCCGCCCCGTCGGCGTACAGCGCCGCGGCGGTGGCCGTTCCGTCCTCTTTCAGCCACACGACGCCGCTCCAGTCGAGGTCGTCCCCCCACAGCAGATGGACGGCCATGTCCGTCTTGCCCAGCATAGCCTGCACGTCGGCGCGGCCGATCTCCCGGCTCACGGCGCCGGGGGACGCCACCAGCGAGTAGTCGGCGGCGACAGACGATGCCGACGTCCTGCTGTTGTAGATGATGGCGGGCAGGATATAGTAGGCTGTTACTTCGCCGCCAGCGACCTCGTAGCCGCCGTCCGTGTCCCATGCCGCCCCGCCGTCCGCGTATTCTCCGGCGGGATCAACCCCAATGGTGTCGCTGCCAATGGCCGGTTCGGTCTGCCCGATCTCCGTCGTTCCGGAGGGGGGCGCGTTCCGCCCCAGCATCCGCCAGCCCAGCGTCCCGATCCCGACCGCCAGCACAAAGGCCGCGGCGATGGCCCCGTACTTTTTCCACGGGTCGGCCTTTTTCGGCACGGTCAGCCCCATCAGCCGTTGGTGGAGCTCCTCCGGAGCCTCCACCTGATTCATCATATCCTTGTACCGCTTCACAGCGTCACGTCTCCTTTCAGCGTCTCCCGGAGGGCGTCCCGGGCCCGGCTGAGGTGGCTGCGCACCGTCCCGGGCCGCTGGCCCAGAATGGCGGCGATCTCGCCGGTGGAGTAGCCCTCGTAGTAATAGAGGTGCACCGCCGCCCGCTGGTTGGCGGGCAGGGCCATCACCGCCGCCAGCACCTCCCGGCTCCCGTCCTCCGGGGCAGGGAGGCTGTCGGGCAGCTCCTGAGTCTGGCGGCGCTTCCGGCTCCGCAGACGGCTTTTGCAGCCGTTGGCCGTCACCTTCAGCAGCCACGCCCGCTCGTGGCCCTCGTCCCGGAATTCCGGGCCTTTTTCCAGATAGCGCAGGAATGCGTCCTGCACCGCGTCCTCCGCCTCCGGGACGTCTCCCAGAATGGCGAGGGCCGCGCGGAAGAGGGTGTTTTCGTATTTTGTCACCAGCGTTTCCAGCCGGTCGGATCGATCCATGTCTCCGCCTCCCTTCACCCTATACACGCCTGAGCAGCCCGTCTTGCTGCAAGGAGTTCAAATTTTTATCTGTAATCGCATTTTCTGCACTGGGGCAGCGTATTTTCACCGTCCTCCCGGTGATACGCCCCGGCCCAGCGGCAGATGCTCTGCAAAATCGGCACCACCGACTGCCCCTTTTCGGTGAGACTGTACTCCACCCGGGGTGGGATCTCGTCGTACTGCCTGCGCTGAATGATCCCGTCCCCCTGCAATTCTCTGAGCGCCGCCGCCAACACCGCGTCGGTGATGTTGGTCATCTCCTTACGCAGGCTGCTGTACCGCAGCGTCCCCTTTTCCGCAAGCACGCAGATGATCCGGGATTTCCATTTCCCGCCGAACACCTCCAGCCCGTATTCCAGCGGGCAGCGGATGTCCTTCTCCAGCTTCGGCTGGTACATAAGTCCTCTCCCCTTTCGTTTTTTCCCATTATACCGCCGCCGCTATGGGAGAGCAAGCCGCTATGAAATTTATAAGCGGCTTTTCTTTTAGCTAATATCTTCTTTTTTATAAGCCATCCTGCTAAGATGGAGCCGTTCACAGAAAAGCCGCTGCGGCTCAACAAAACAGGAGGTATTTTTTATGAAAGTCAACGCCTATCTCGAGATCACCATGCGCATCGACGACGACAATCGCCCCGCCGCCGTCAAGGTCTACACCGACTACCGCGGCCCCTTCCTCGACACCATTCCCGGCGCGCTCACCAAGGAGCTTCTGGTCCGGGATGAGGACGTGCAGGTCCTCCACGGCTTCGACAGCATGGAGCACGCTCAGGCCTATCTCACCAGCGCTCTGTTCCAGAACGACGTATTCACCGGCCTCAAGCCTCTCTGGAGCGCCGACCCCGAGGTCCGCATCTACGTGGCTGTCGGCTGATATCATCGCTTTTCCTGCGGTCTCCAGAATGAAGGCCCTCCGTCCCGCCGGGACGGAGGGCCTTCCGCCGTTTCCGCGCCGTTTGCCCACTGTTCAAATCCGGAAAAACGTGGTATACTCTTTTCATGTCAACAAACCAAACGCCAAGGAGTGTTTTACATTGAATACCAACGTCAAGGCTCTGGTGCTGGCCGCCGGAAAGGGCACCCGCCTGCGCACGGAGGGCGTGGATCTGCCCAAGGTGCTGCGGCAGGCGGCGGGCCGTCCTCTGCTGGCCTACGTGCTGGACTCGCTGTCCTTCCTGCCGAAGGAAAACACCGTTCTGGTGGTGGGCTGGATGAAGGACAAGGTGCTGGCCGCCTTCCCCGACTACCCCCGCGCCGTGCAGGAGGAGCTCAACGGCACCGGCGGCGCGGTGCGGTACGCCGCCCCCCTGCTGGACGATCCCGACGGCCACGTGCTCATCTGCTGCGGCGACACGCCGCTGATGGAAGCATCCACCTTCCGCGCCCTGCTGGACACCCACCTGAAGAACAACAACGCCTGCACCCTGCTGTCCGCCCGGCTCAGCGACGGCGGGAGCTACGGCCGGGTGCTGCGGGAGGCCGACGACTCCTTCCGGGCCATCGTGGAGGCAAAGGACTGCACGCCGGAGCAGGCCGCTGTCACCGAGGTGAACACCGGGGCCTACGTGTTCCGGGTGCGGGAGCTGCTGGACAGCCTTGACAAGCTCACCAC
>CAKUKL010000243.1 GCA_934662925.1 uncultured Oscillospiraceae bacterium
ACGTTGGCTCGTCCAGGACCAAGATCTCCGGCTCCTGGCACAGGGCACGGGCCAGCAGGACCCGCTGGCGCTGGCCCCCAAGGGCGCCGTCACGTCCGTTCCGCTGGCGTCGCCGGACGGAGACATCACCATCGGCGTCGCCCGGCAGAAAAAGCGTGAAATGTCTCTGGCCGCACAGCATTTTTATGACGAACTGCTCAAGGGCATCACACCCAAGTATTCTGAGTGAGCGAAACGCCGCTTTTCCCCTGAAAAAGTACAAAAAACCGACAGGGGCGGCAAAAGCCGCCTCTGCCGGTTTTTTCATCTGGTCGTACATTTCTGCGCGCTCAAACCCCGGCGGCATCCAGAATGTTCCGCAGGAAACGGCAGTTGGCCTCAATGTCCGCCTCCCAGTTTTCCTGCCCCATATACCAGAACTCCGCCAGATAAATGCGCACGCCCAGTTCCATGGACTTGCGCGCGATAGCCGGGAAATCCACATGTCCCATCCCGTAAGGCACCTCCCGGTACACCCCGGGAACGGTCTCCTTCATGTGGACCGCCGCAATATGTCCCCGTCCGGTCTCCAGATCGTCGATGACACTGGCTCCCGCAGCCACAGCGGCATTTGTGATATTGCCCGCGTCCGGGTACACCTGAAGATAGGGCGACTCAATCCGCGTCACCCAGTCCATGGCCTTCCCCACCGTGTTCATGAAGTCTGTCTCCATGGTCTCAAAGGCAAGGATTACCCCGGCCCTTGCGGCCATCTCTACGCTTTTCCGCAGGTTTCGGGCAAAATTGGCCCGCGTCTCCTCCGTTCCCGTCTCATAGTAGACATCGTATCCCGCCAGTTGGATGATCCGGATCCCCAGCTTTTCCGCCAGCGCGATGGCCTTCTCCATGATTTCAAGACTCCGGGCCTGCACCTGCGGATCCGGGTGCCCCAGCGGGTACTTCCGGTGGCCGGACAGACAGATGGAACGGATCCGGATCCCCCCGTCCGCCATGGCCCGCTGAAGATCCGCGATGTCGCCATCCGTCCAGTCCAGCCGGGCCAGCTTCTCGTCCGTCTCGTCAATGGACAGTTCCAGATGGTCGTAGCCGCACCGGCGGGCCACCCGGAGCTTCTCCGCCACGATCAGGGAGTTGGGCATGCTCTTTTCATACAGCCCCAGTCTGTACTCTCTCATAGCCTTCTCCATTCAAGTCTGGCCGTAGTAGGCGTTGGCCCCGTGCTTGCGGTAATAGTGCTTGTCCTGAAGGACCTGGGGCGCGGGCTGGATCTGGCCGTTCAGTGCCTCGCAGTGGGCAGCCATTTCGGCCACCACCTCCAGCACCACGGCGTTGTGTACCGCCTCGACCGCGTCTTTCCCCCATGCAAAAGGCCCGTGGTTCCGGCACAGCACGCCGGGCACGGCCACGGGATCCCGATCCCGGAACCAGTCTACGATCACTTTTCCGGTGTTCCGCTCGTACCCTTCGTCGATTTCCTCCTGTGTAAGGTTCCGCACACAGGGGATCTCTCCGTAAAAGTAATCCGCATGGGTCGTCCCGTAGCACGGGACTCCCCGCCCCGCCTGAGCCCAGCTCGTCGCCCACCTGGAGTGGGTGTGGACAATGCCGCCCAGCTGAGGAAAGGCTTTATACAGCTCCAGATGAGTGGCCGTGTCGGAGGAGGGGCGAAGTTTTCCTTCCACCCGCTGTCCCTCCAGATCCATGACCACCATGTCAGCCGGAGTCAGCTTTTCATAGGCCACGCCGGAGGGCTTGATCACAAGCAGGCCCTTTTCCCGGTCAATGCCGCTGACATTGCCCCACGTAAACGTCACCAGCCCATATCGCTGGAGATCCATATTTGCCTGATATACCTGTTCTTTCAACTGTTCCAGCATAATTCCGCCTCACTTAAACTCATCTGCCCGCCGGGCCGATTCGTAGAGCCGCGCCTGCTTTTCCTTCAGCGCACGATAACAGGTCTGCTTCTCCCGGTCGGGTAGGCAGACCGCCCCCTCCCGTCCGGCCAGCTTCCACGCCTTGTGCAGGCTGCCGCACACGCCGAGGGCCACGGCAGCGTTCATCCATGCCCCGCGGGTGGTGGCCTCCGTCTCGTCGCACAGGCGCACCGGCTTTTCGTATATGTCGGCCTGCATCTGGTTGAGGGCCGCGCTGCGGGTCAGCCCGCCGGCGGCGGTCACAGAATCAATGGGGAGATATGCCTCCATTCGCCCGATGTGACCGCTGATCTCACAGCAGACCCCTTCCAGCAGCGCCCGGAGCAAATCGGCCCGGCCGGTCCCCAGAGATACGCCGTAAAACGCGCCCCGGGCGCCGCTGTTCCAGTCCGGGGCGCCCCGGCCCTGAAAATAGGGCAGGCAGACCACCCCGCCGGCTTCCGGAGGGCTTTTGGCCAGCTCACCGTCCAGCTCCGCGTAATCAAATCCGCCGTACACCGTGTCCGTAAGCCAGTCCATGGCGCTGCAGCAGGTGAGTACGCTGCTCTCGAGGATATACGCCCCCGGCGACGCGGCGGCGTTGCACACCACATCCTGCTTCAGATCTGCCGGGATACGTTCCACCACCGACAAAAGGTAGGCTCCCGTCCCGGTGTTCACGGCGGCGCTGCCCGGGGCGAACACCCCCTGCCCCATGGCGCCGCACTGCTGATCTCCGCCGCAGGTGACCACCGGCGTCCCGCTCTGCAAACCGGTCAGGCGGCCGAACTCCCCGGTGACGGAGCCGATGATACACCCCGGCTCCACCAGATCGCACAGCTTTTCTTCCGGGATGCCGAACAGCTCCAGAAGCTGCCCGTCCCAGCGGCGGTGCTCCAAATCCATAAGCAGTGAACGGCTGGCGTAAGTATGATCCGTCCGGTATTCGCCGGTCATCCGGTGGATGAGATAATCCGGGATAACCAGCAGCTTCCACGTTTTTGCGTACAGCTCCGGTTCATTGCATCGGAACCACGCCATTTTTCCGCCGGAATACACCGTGTTGATCCGGGAGCCACAGCGGCGGAATACCCAGTCGTTTTCCGATTCCAGCTGTTCGCACAGCGCCCGGTTCCGGGTGTCCTGCCACATAATGG
>CAKUKL010000244.1 GCA_934662925.1 uncultured Oscillospiraceae bacterium
TGAACCGCTCCGCTCGCGTGCTGTTATAGCCAGCGTAAGTGAAGGTTACGCGGCAGCGGTACTCCGCCGCCGTTTGGGCGTTGGCGATGGTCAGGGTGCTGCCGGTCTCGCCGGGCAGGTCGTTCCAGCTTTCCCCGTCCTTGATCTGCCACTGATAAGCGGGCTCTGCGCCCTCCAGAGCTTCCAGCGTGACGCGGAACACGGCCTCACCGTCGGCGAGGACGGTGGCGTCCTCGGGCTGACTGGTGACGGCGGGGATATAGAGCAGGGTGAACACGGGGGAGACGGCCTCGTGATCCTTGCCGCCGTAAGTGTTTACGGCCCGGCAGCGGTACTGCGTCCCGTGGAGGGCGCGGTTCATGGTGCCGGAATAGGCCGCGGCGGTCTCGCCGTCGATGACCGTCCAGTTCTGGCCGTCAAGGACTTCCCACTGGAGGGTGGGCGCGGGTGCGCCCGCGGCGGTGACGGTCAGGGCGAAGGCTTCGCCGTCGGACAGGGTGAGAACGGTGTCCTCGGTGGGAGCGACGAAGGAGGGCGGCTCCACCGTGGAGAGCTTCATGCCGCCGTTCCCGTCGGGAACGGGGTAGTAGGTCTCCTGATTTTCGCCCTCGCCCAGCGCGGCGGAGACGACGGTGGCCCCCTCCGGCAGCCAGAGGGTGATCTTGCCGCTGCCGTCGGTGTAGATGTTGCTGATGTCGAAGCTGCTGCCCTCGGGCATGCCGGAAATGTCGAGGCCGGTGACCTTGGTCTGGCCGGTGACGCCGGTGAAGGTGAATTCCTGCCGGGTCAGCTCCTGACCCGCGCTGTTGTACACCTTGCCGGTGGGCTCGAAGTCCACGCTGCCGCCGTCGACGGTGATACTGGCGCTGTCGATGACGCCCAGCCCGATGACGGTGCTGTTTTTCACGGTGAAGGACTTAAGAGCCGTGGGCGTGGTGCGGTCGGCGCACTGGTTGGTGACGATGCTGTCCAGAATGGTCAGGCTGCTGGAGTCCGCGCTGGTATTGCCGAAGGCGCGGGTCGTACCCGCGAGGGCCAGCGTGCCGGTGATGCCTGTGCTCTTGATGGTCAGGCCGCCGGGCAGATTAAAGACCGGCTTGCCGTTTTCGGTGTGGAACTCGTTGGACGTACCGTTGATGAGGTTGAGGGTCAGATGGCCGTCGCCGCCGAGAAGATCGCTGATCCGGACCTCGGCGCAGGAGTAGTTGGTCGGCATCATGCGCAGCGTGTCGAGCATGACCTCGTGCTGGCCGGACAGGATGAGCATGTCATAGCCCGCGACATATCCGGAGCCATCCGGGGTCTTGAGGGTGATGCCGTACTCCTCGTCGTAGTCGATCCAGTAGGTTCCGCCGTCCCGGTAGTCGGGGCAGGCCTGCCGTCCGATCCCGGAGGTTCCGCCTTCGCCGACGGAAACATACGTGAACTGCCGGAAGGCCATGGTGCCCGACATGAGCAGGTGGCCGGTGACGAACAGGGTGCCAGTCGCGGAGTTGTCGGACTTGGCGATGATCTGAAGCTCCGGGTTGGCGCTGGCCCAGTAGGTGACGCCGCCCACATTGGCCTGCGTCACCATCCGGTTCTCCGGGAGGTAGAGGGTGAGGGTGCTGTTGGTGGCGTCGCTGTCCGATTCGGGGATGAGCACGGGGATGCCCGCTGCCTTGGTCTCGGTGGACAGGTTGGTGCTGTGCTTGACCTGCTTGACCATCAGGTAGGTCCGGGCCGTGCCGGTCGTGTCACCGGCGGAGGTGCGGAGCCGCGCCGACCGTCTGGCAACGTTGAGGTTGCCCTTTGTGTCGTACAGCGTCAGCGCTACCTTGTAAAGCGGGGGGCCGTTTTCGTCCTTGACGGCGGGCGGCTCGGCGTTGGTGAGCTGGAGATTGCCGCCGGTGCCGCTGTAGGTGACTTGATTGGAGATGGCGCCCGTCAGAGAACCGCCATTCATGGTCAGCTTGCCGGTCATCAGGTCAACGTCCACGCAGCCGCCCTCCTCAATGGTCAGAGGGGTGGAAATACCGGCGGACGAGCTGCCGCCCCGGGCGTAAAGGATGCAGTCGGTGACGTTGACCGTTCCGCCCCCGCTGATGGCCGGGCCGGAGCTGTTCAGGACGCTGAGGGAGGGGTAAATGTTCCCTGCGGCGTTGACGATGTTCAGCGTAGCCCCGCTTTCCACCTTGATGATGGGGTCGGAGCTGCTGCCCGCCAGAATGCTGTTGGCGTCCGTCAGCTTCAGCGTCAGCGTCGCGCCTTTTTTCACCGTAATGTACGGCCCGGTCAGGCCGGTGCGGACGATGTTGTCCAGTACGATGATGTGGCTGCCATTCTGCACCACAATATCACGGAGCAGCTGGTAGCTTGTGCCCATCAGACCATTGTTCTTGGTTTCACCGTGGGCCAGCAGGAAGCCGCCGCCGTTGCCATCATAAGTGGAGTACGGGGTGCGGCTGATCTGCGGGTCTTCGTTGTAGGAGTATGCCAGTACACCCTGGTCAGTCCGGCTGAAATACAGCGTGACCAGATTCAATCCGCGGATCTCCACGGTGGTGGCAGGGGCGGCGGTGTTGTAGTTGTAGATACTTCCGTTTTCATATTTTGACCGCCCGGGCTGGGTGATCACGGCCACGTCGTTCGTTGTGCTGCTGATGCCCAGCCCGCCGCAGCGGATGGCGGAGTATTCGGAGTTGTCGGTATGGGCGTAGATATAGCCGCCCGCCAATACGGTCAGATTGTCCGAGGTGAGGATAGCCTCCTGCGCCGTCACGCCGTCTTTGCCTTTGCCGGTGGATTCGGCTCGAACCTCGCCGCCGTCGTAGACGTTCACGTTGTTGGCCCGGATGCCGTAGCCCTTGCAGCCGTCAGCATAGCCGTTTTCGCCGCTGCTGACCGCACGGACCTTGCCGTAGACGTTGAGGGTACTGACGTAGAGGCCGGACGGGTCCGAGGGATGCATGCTGCTGTTCGTGCAGCCCTTGGATTCGGCGTCCACCTCCGCGCCCTGCTCCACCGTCATAGTGCCGTTGACGTTCACCGCGTGCCATGCCTGCCGGTAGGTCGCGTTGGA
>CAKUKL010000245.1 GCA_934662925.1 uncultured Oscillospiraceae bacterium
GTTCAGCGTCATGGAAAAGGTCATATTGAGCTTGATGGTGGTCATCATCCGGTGGGACAGGGCGATGAGATGGGGCAGCTCCTTCACCTCGTCGTCCACCAGCGCAATGTCCGCCGCGTCCACGGCGATGTCGCTGCCCACGCCGCCCATGGCAATGCCCACGTCGGCGGCCTTCAGGGCGGGCGCGTCATTGACGCCGTCGCCGATCATGCACACCCGCTCCTGTTTCGTCTGACAGCCGCGGATGAAGTTCAGCTTGTCCTCCGGCAGGCAGTTGGCCCGCACCTCGCCGATGCGGAGCCGGTCCGCGATGGCGACGGCTGCGTTCTGGTGGTCGCCGGTGAGCAGCACGGGGTGCACGCCCAGCTCCGTCAGCCGGGCGATCATCCCGGCGCTCTCCTCCCGCAGGGTGTCGGACAGGGCGGTGAACCCGGCGAATGCGCCGTCCGCCGCGATGTAGATGACGGTGCAGCCCTGATTCAGGAACGTCTCCGCCTGAGCCGCCGCGTCCGCGGGGATGGGGACGCGCGATTCGTCCAGCAGCTCCCGGTTGCCCGCCAGCACCCGCCGCCCGTCCACCGCGGCGGAAACGCCCCGTCCGGGAAGCATCTCAAAGGCTTCGGCAGAGGGGAGGGGAGCGGCGCTATTCCCCTTGTAATGGGTCACGATGGCCTTGCCCAGCGGGTGCTCGGAGAGCTGCTCCGCCCCGGCGGTGATCCGCTCCAGTTCTTCCGCTGTGAGAGCGCCGGAAAAGCTGACGGTCCGCACGGGGACGGGGGCGCCGTAGGTCAGGGTGCCGGTCTTGTCAAAGAGGACGCGGGACACGGACGCCAGCCGCTCCAGCGCGTCGCCCTCCCGGACGAGAAAGCCGTGCCTGGTGGCGTTGCCGATGGCGGCCATAATGGCCGTGGGGGTGGCCAGCACCAGCGCGCAGGGGCAGAACACCACCAGAATGGTGACTGCCCGGATGATCTGCCCGGTGACCAGCCACGTTGCCGCCGCGGCGGTAAGGGCGATGACCACGATCCATGTGGCCCAGCGGTCGGCAAGGCCCACGATCTTGGCCTTGCCCGCGTCGGCGGACTGAACGAGGCGGATCATCCGCTGAATGGAGCTGTCCTCGCCACCTTTTCCGCCCGCATCTCGAAGGCGCCGAACTGGTTCACCGTGCCGGAGGACACGCGGTCCCCGGCGGCCTTGTCCACCGGCAGGGACTCGCCGGTCATCACCGCCTGATTCACCGACGTCTGGCCGGACAAAATGACGCCGTCCACCGGGATGGTCTCACCGGGGAGCACCCGGAGCCGGTCGCCCACCCGGACCTGCTCGGCAGGGATGTCGGACTCCGCGCCGTCCCGGATCACCCGGGCGGTCTGAGGGGTGAGATGGACCAGTTTTTCGATGCCCGCCCGGGCCTTTGCCACGGTCAGCTCCTCCAGCAGAGCGCCCAGCTGCATGATGAAGGCCACCTCACCGGCGGCGAAGTCCTCGCCGATGCACACCGAGGCGATGAGGGCCAGCGACACCAGCACGTCGGCCTTGATGTCAAAGGCGGTGATGAGACCGATGACGGCTTCCATGATGATGGGAACGCCGCAGAGGATGATGGCAACCCACGCTGCGTCAAAGGGCAGGGGAAGCAGGTCAAAAATGCTGACGATCAGCGCGATGCCGGAAATCACCAGAAGGGCGACGTCCTTTTTGATGCCGCCCAGCTCCATAAAGCCTTCTATTTTTTCGATGACTTTCTCCATGAAAACACTCCTTTCTATACCCATTGGGGTATATGTTGATTATACCTATAGGGGTATAGGGTGTCAAGAGCGAAAAAATACCGGGCGGCCGATCAGGCCGCCCGGTGCGTGTCTGTATTCCGTTACTGCATGTTGGCGAAGCGCTCCACCGCCTTGGTGAAGCTCTCGATGGTCTTGTCCGGGTCGCCGTGCTCGATGCCGTCCCGGACGCAGTGCCGGATGTGGCCCTCCAGCACCACCTTGCCGCAGCCGTTGAGGGCGGACTTGGCGGCGTTGATCTGGGAGAGAATGTCCTCGCAGGGCACGTCCTCGTCCACCATCCGGTCGATGGCCTGTACCTGCCCGATGATCTTTTTCAGCCTGCGGTGCAGGTTTTCGGCGTCCATACATTGTTTCATGTTCAATCCTCCGTACCGATGGGGGTATCAATTTTGAGTTCATTATAAAAGCTGCGCCCGGCGTTGTCAAGGCGCGGGAACAGCCACGAGCTGCTCGAAACTCACCCGGCCGCACTTCCATAGGGCCGCCAGCAGGCTCTGGGCGCAGTCCTCCGGCAGAGCCAGCGACGGCGCGGCGAGGGTCAGCCCGCAAAGCTCCGGCACGGCTCCGTACAGGCGAAGGGCCCCGGGATATTCCGGTTCGACCGGCCCGAAGGCGGCGCAGGCGTCCGCCGGGCCGTCCGGGGTGACGGGGATACCGAAGCTCCGGTAGAGCCGGGCGGCAAGCTCCCCGCCGCCGGGGGCGTCGATGATGAGCCGCCGCACCGCGGGGCAGAGCCGTTCCGCTGCGGCGGACAGCTCCGGGCACCGGGCGGGGGCGGACAGCCGCACCGCCGCCCGGGCGGGTGGGATCCCCTTCCGCCGAAGGTCAGCCAGAAGGAGCAGGTGGGCGGCGGCCCGGTACAGGGGCAGCGGCTCCACCGGAATAAGATCGGAAAGCATATTTATATAAGGAAAGCCGTCAGGGAAAACCGCCCGCCGGACGCCCTGCCGGAGCAGCACCTTCCGGAGCCGCCCGAGCCGCCGCCGGAGACGGCGCTCGCTGATGTTCTCCGACAGGCAGAAGTCGGCCCGGAGCAGGGGAAGCCCTGCAATGACCTCCGGCTCTGTCCGGATAATCCCCGGCATATGGAGCAGCACGACCCGGCCTAGCATATTCCTCACCTCCAGATAGACATATGGCGGGGCAATGTAAAAGATACCGCCGGTTTTCATTGATTTTTTGGGCTTCGATATGGTAAAATTATAAAATACCGAATTTTACGCACGATGCCTGCCGGAGCCGCGGCGGGCCGACCCCCGTGAAT
>CAKUKL010000246.1 GCA_934662925.1 uncultured Oscillospiraceae bacterium
GGATTACCTCACTCACGTCATCGACGGTGGGCTGGTGCGAAACTGGCTGCCGGAGCGGCCCGCCGACGGCCACAAGGGCGATTTCGGCAAGGTGCTGGTGGTGGGCGGCTCCAAGGGCTACACCGGCGCGTCGGTCATGGCGGCCCGGGGGGCGCTGCGCTCCGGCGCGGGCCTTGTGAGCCTTGCGGTGCCCGAGCCGGTGTACCAGATCGCCGCCGTCAAGTGCGACGAGGCCATGCCCTCGCCTTTGCCGGTGGGGGATGACGGCGAGCTGGACGAATCCGCCCTCATGCCCCTGCTGGGGATGCTGGCGGGGAAGGACGCCGCCCTCCTCGGCCCGGGCCTTGGCCGGAGCGTCGGGGCGGAGAGCCTTGTATACAGCGTGCTGACCACGGTGGATTTCCCGCTGGTGGTGGATGCCGATGGCATAAACGCCCTGTCCCGGCATATGGATATTCTGGACGGGCGGCGGGACTGCCCCACCATCGTCACCCCTCATGACGGGGAGTTTGCACGGATGGGGGGCGACCTGTCCGACGGCGACCGGCTGGGGGCCGCCCGGCGGTTCGCCGTGGAGCACGGCTGCCTGCTGGTGCTCAAGGGCCACCGCACCATTATCGCCCTGCCCAACGGGGAGTGCTTCGTGAACACCTCGGGCAACTCCGGCATGGCCAAGGGCGGCTCCGGCGACGTGCTGGGCGGCATGATCCTGTCCCTGCTGGGACAGGGGATGAATCCGGTGCGGGCGGCGGTGTGCGCCGTGTGGCTCCACGGCCGGGCGGGAGATCTGGCCGCGGCGGACAAGGGCGAATACGGCATGCTGCCCACGGATCTCATCGAGCAGATCCCCTATGCGATCAAAGAACTGACGGTCTGAACGGGACAAAACAATTATAATAAACGGGGGAAGAAAGATCATGAAGGTATTGATGCTCAACGGAAGCGCCAACCCCAAGGGCAACACCAACCGCGCACTGCTGGCGATCGGTGCGCAGCTGGAGCGCGAGGGCGTGGAATATGAGATCGTCCAGCTGGGCGGCCAGCCTATCCGGGACTGCATCGGCTGCGGCGGCTGCGCCAAGGGCAAGTGCGTGTTCGACGACGGCGGCGTGAACGAATTTGTGGAGAAGGCCCGGGCGGCGGACGGCTTTGTGTTCGCCACGCCGGTCTACTACGCTCACCCCAGCGGACGGATCCTGTCCTTCCTCGACCGGGCGTTTTACAGCGGCGGGTCCGCCTTTGCCTACAAACCCGGCGCCGCCGTGGCGGTGGCCCGCCGGGCGGGCACCACCGCGTCGCTGGACGCGCTGGATAAGTATTTCGGCATCAACCAGATGCCGCAGGTCAGCTCCACCTACTGGAACCTCGCTCACGGCCGGGTCCCCGGCGAGGCGGAGCAGGACGGCGAGGGGATGCAGACCATGCGGAACATCGCCCGGAACATGGCGTGGATGCTCAAGTGCTTCGAGGCCGGCCGTCAGGCTGGCGTTGCCCTCCCCGCCACCGAGACCGGGACCAAGACGAACTTTATCCGGTAATACCGGCGGAAAGGAGCAGCTTCAGTGCGCAGGAGCCTGTCTTGTGTACTGCTGATAACCCTGCTGTTCACCGGCTGCAAGGCCGGCGGGGGAGCGGAAAGTCCGGAAAACCTTGCCGCCCGTATCCGGGCGGAATATCTGAGCGTCACGGCCTTTACGGCCCAGTTGGACATCCACGTGGACTACGGCCAGCGGGTGTACGACTTTACGCTGGACACATCGTGGCAGAAGGACGGGGAGACGGTGCTCACCGTCACGGCCCCAGAGCTGATCGCGGGCATCACCGCCCGGATCGGGAAGGGAGAAGCCCTGCTGGAATACGACGGGGCCAGCCTGTCCACCGGCCCGCTGTCCGGCGACGGCATGACGCCGCTGGAGGCGGTGCCCTTCCTCATGGAGCAGGTCACCGGGGGCTACATGGCCCGCTGCTCCTTTGAAACGGAGGGGGAGCGGCAGGTGCTGCGGGTATTTTGCCGGGACCCCAACAACGCCGAGGGGACGGGGCGGGAGTGCGCCCTGTACTTCGACCCGGACAGCCACGACCTGTTGCGGGCGGAGCTGTCCTATGACGGAGCCGTGGTGCTGACGGCGGCGCTGACCAATTTTACGAAAGAGATGACAGACAATGAAGCGGGAGACGATGCGGACCTGGGCTGAGATCAGTCTGGGCAATCTGGAACATAACTACCGGACGCTGCGGGCCTGCGCCCCGGACAGCCGGTTTCTGGGCGTGGTCAAGGCCAACGCCTACGGTCACGGCGCGGTGCCGGTGGCGAAAAAATTGCAGGAGCTTGGGGCGGACTATCTGGCGGTGGCCTGCCTTGAGGAGGCCCGGGAGCTGCGGGCGGCGGGCATCTGGATGCCCATCCTCATCCTTGGGGCCACGCCGCCGGACTTCGCCGGGGACGTGGTGGACCTTGACCTGACCCAGTCGGTATTCACCCGGGAGCTGGCGCAGGCCCTGTCCGACGCGGCGGGGGAGAAGGGAAAGCGGGCCAGAGTCCACTGGACGGCGGACACGGGCATGAGCCGTCTGGGCGTGCTGGCTCAGGACCCGGTCCGGGCCGCGGAGGAGATCGCCGCCATGGCGGCGCTGCCCCATGTGAACTCGGAGGGAATCTTCACCCACTTTGCCAACGCCGACGGGGACGAGGAGTACACCATGCTCCAGTTCACCCGGTTCCTCGACGTGCTGAAGGAGCTGAAGGACACCCACGGTCTGGAATTCAAAATCCGCCATTGCGCCGCCAGCGCCGCTGTGTTAAACTATCCCTGTACCCATCTCGACATGGTGCGCCCCGGCATCGCCCTGTACGGCCACTATCCCGACCCCTCCTGCGAGGGGCTGGACGGCCCGGGCCTGCTGCCGGTGATGACGCTGAAAAGCCGGGTGGCCGCCGTCCGGGAGCTGCCCGCGGAGACGCCGGTGAGCTACGGCTGCACCGACCGGTTCGAGGGCGAGCCGGGCCGGGTGGCCGTTCTGCCCATCGGATACGCCGACGGGCTCCACCGGGTGCTGTCC
>CAKUKL010000247.1 GCA_934662925.1 uncultured Oscillospiraceae bacterium
TCCCATCCCCTTCATCATCGTCTACATCCGGCGGATCTTCAAGTGGATGCGCCGCCGCATCCCCCGGCTCAACCACATGGTGGACGGGCTGGAGCAAAAGGCCCATCTCAAGGGCCAGAAGGTGACAAAATACAAATATCTGGGCCTCGCCATCTTTGTGGCCATCCCCCTGCCCGGCACCGGCGCGTGGACGGGGGCGCTGGCCGCGGCATTCCTCGACATGCCCCTGCGGCGGGCCCTGCCCTCCATTTTCGCCGGCGTCCTGATCGCGGGCGCCGCCGTCAGTGCGCTGGCCTTTGGAGTGAGCAGTCTGATCTGAGGTGGATCCATGTACTTATATCTGGTGCGCCACGGCCAGTCCGTGGGCAATGTGCGGCAGCTGTTCTACGGCTGGTCCGACCATCCCCTGACCGACGTGGGCCGGGCGGACGCCCGGGCGGCAGGGGAAAAGCTGACGGCCGCCGCCTTCACCCGCTGCTGTGCCAGCGACCTTTCCCGGGCCATGGAGACGGCCCGGCTGTGTCTCGGGGACCGGGCCATTCCCATCGAGCCGTGCCCCGGCCTCCGGGAGCAGGACATGGGCGAGTTCGAGGACCTGAACTGGGACGCGGCGGAGGAAAAATACGGCCAGCTGCTCCACGACTTCGTGTCCGACTGGTTCCACACCACGCCCCCCGGCGGCGAGTCCCCGGAGCACATGGCGAAGCGGGTAGGACAATGCGTGGACGCCATCATCCGTCAGGGGAAGGACACCCTCGTGGTGGCCCACAACGGCTCCCTGTCCCTGATCCTGAAGCATCTGTGTCTTGCGGGGGAGGACGAACTGCTCCGCCCCGGCTGGTTCTTTCAGCACGGGGCGTACACCGCCATCCGTGTGGACGAAAACGGCCCCGTCCTGCTGGGCTTCAACCTGTGACCGCCCCGCCGCCCCCCGCATAGGATGATGCAGGAGGTGGCGGAAATGGAGCTGTTATGGGAGCTTTTTGAGACGCTGCTGGCGGCCTTCGGGCTGATCTGTCTGGCGTGGCTGGCCTACGGGCGGCTGCTCCTCCCGGTAGAGGAGGGCGGCGTCCGCACCGAGGCGGTGGTGCTGTCCTCCGGCGGCGGGGACGGACTGGAGCACACGGTGGCCGGTCTCCGCTGGCTGCGCCGCTGCGGCCTGTGGCGGGGGCGGATCGTCATCCGGGACTGCGGCCTTGACCCGGAGGCCCGGGCCATCGCCATGGGCCTTGCCATGGAGGACGGCGTGGAGCTGGACCGCTCCGGGCCGTTGAAGCCGTAAACATACATACAGAAAGAGGGACAGCCTGATGGATGAACTGACCCCGAACAATCAAATTGAAGGCACGGTGTCGGCCATTCTCTTCCGGAACGAGGAGAATGGCTACACTGTTTTGAAGCTCTCCTGCGGCGAGCGGGGCGAGGTGACGGCGGTGGGCTGTATGCCCGGCGTCTCCCCGGGGGAGACGCTGGAGCTTCAGGGCAGCTGGGGCCGGCATCCCTCCTACGGCGAGCAGTTCAAGGCCGACGTCATCACCCGGCGGATGCCGGTGGGGGAAAAGGCCATCTACGAATATCTGGCTTCCGGCGCGATCAAGGGCATCCGGGCGGGCACCGCCCTGCGCATCATCCAGCGCTTCGGCGCCGAGGCGCTGGACGTCATTGAGAATGAGCCGGACAAGCTCACCGAGATCAAGGGCATCTCCCCCAAGCGCGCCCGGGACATCAGCGAGGCCTTCCGCCAGCAGATGGGGGTGCGCCGTCTGGCCCAGTTCCTGTCGGAGCACGAGCTGCCGCTGGCGGCGGCCATGCCGCTGTACCGCCGGTTCGGCGACATGGCGGTGACCATGATCGAGCAGAACCCCTATCTGCTCACCGACCGGGAGCTGGCGATCCCCGTCTCGCAGGTGGACGCCCTCGCCATCGCGCTGGGCGTGTCCGGCGACGACCCCCAGCGCATCGAAGCCGCTCTCATCTTCGAGCTGGACCACAACGCGGACAACGGCCATGTGTTCCTCCCCCGGGAAAAGCTGCTGGCGGCCACCGCCGCCCTCATCGGCGTGGAGGGGAACTGCCTCGATCAGGGGCTGGAGAACCTCATTGAGCTGGGTGAGGTGGTGCAGGAGGACATCGCCGGAGTCACCGCCTGCTACCCCGCCGGGCTGTACGCTTCGGAGAGCTACGTGGCCATGCGGCTGGGCGAGATGTGCCGGGCGGAGCTGATGCCGCCAAAGGGGCTGGACCGCATTATTTCCGCCATCGAGCGGGAGCAGGGGCTCACCTACGCCCGGCAGCAGCGAACGGCGGTGGAGCTGGCCGCGTCCCGGCAGGTCATGCTCCTCACCGGCGGCCCGGGCACGGGCAAGACCACCTGTCTCCGGGGGGTGCTGGCCCTGTTCCAGACCCTCGGGCTGGAGACGGCGCTGGCCGCCCCCACCGGCCGGGCGGCCAAGCGGATGGGCGAGACCTGCGGCTGCGACGCCTTCACCATCCACCGGCTGCTGGAGACGAAAATGGACCCCTACACCGGCCAGCTGGCCTTTTCCAAAAATCAGGACGACCCCCTGCCTGTGGACGCGGTCATCGTGGACGAGACGTCCATGGTGGACGTGTCCCTGCTGGCCGCCCTGCTGGCCGCCCTGCGGTCGGACTGCCGCCTTGTGCTGGTGGGGGATCCGGACCAGCTGCCCTCCGTGGGGCCGGGGAACGTCCTCGACCACCTGCTGCGCAGCGGGGCCATCCCGTCGGTGCGGCTGACGGAGATCTTCCGGCAGGCCCGGGAGAGCGCTATCGTCATGAACGCCCACGGCGTGAACGAGGGCCGGGTGCCCGAGCTGACCAACAAGAGCCGGGACTTTTTCTACCTGAACCGCCGGGACCCCGCCCGGACGGTGGACACCATCGTGGAGCTGTGCAAGACCCGCCTGCCCAACAACATGGGCATTCCCGCCGACCAGATCCAGGTGCTCTCCCCCACCCGCAAGCGGGGGGCGGGCACCGCCGTCCTCAACCGGGCCCTACAGGCCGCCCTGAATCCCCCCGCCGAGGGCAAGGGGG
>CAKUKL010000248.1 GCA_934662925.1 uncultured Oscillospiraceae bacterium
GGGAACCTCACTGTTGGTCAGCTTGATGAGGGAGCCACCGAAGAAGTTGCCCACGCCCACGCCGAAGGTGGTCATAGCCAGACCGGTGACGTTCTGGTTGGCGCGCAGGGTGACGGTCAGGAAGCAGTAGAGCAGACCCATCAGCAGGGAGCCCAGCAGGGAGCACAGAATGGGGATCATGATGGCCAGAAAGCCGTTCAGCTGACCGCCGGCGGCTTGCTCATAGAAGAACGCGCCGATAACGCCGCTGATGCCGCCCACATACATGATGCCGGGGATACCCAGGTTCAGGTTACCGGACTTTTCTGTCAGAATTTCACCGGTACTGCCGAACAGCAGGGGAATACCCTGCATGACCGCGCGGGGGAAGAAGGATACAAAGTCGAAGCCCATCCGTTACGCCTCCTTTTTGCTGCTCTTGCGCAGAGTGACCTTGTAGGTGATGAAGAACTCGGTAGCAATGATGAAGAACAGAATGATACCGGTCAGAATATCCGCGAAGGACTGGTTCAGGCTGAAGGCGGTGGAGATCTCGCCGGCACCGCGATCCATGGTCACCAGCAGCAGGGAGGC
The DNA here is from genome assembly GCA_934662925.1 of uncultured Oscillospiraceae bacterium. Taxonomy (GTDB): domain Bacteria; phylum Bacillota; class Clostridia; order Oscillospirales; family Oscillospiraceae; genus Enterenecus. Next base: position 574 of record CAKUKL010000248.1, read on the forward strand.
GGCAATCATGATGAAGGGGTTGAACTTGGACATCCAGGACACCATGACGGCGGTAAAGCCGCGGCTGTCCACGATGGTGGTGGTCAGGGTGTGGCTGATCCCGGCGGTCAGGATATATCCCATCAGACCGCAGATCGCGCCGGAGAGTACCATGGTGCGGATGATCACGCGATCCACCTTGATACCGGCATAGCTGGCGGTGCGCTGGCTCTCGCCAACGACGGCGATCTCATAACCGTGCTTGCTGTATGTGAGATAGATATACATCATGCCGGTCAGCAGTGCGACCACCAGAATGGGGAGCAGCTGTGCCTGTCCGCCGATGCGGGGCAGCCAGCCGGCCTCGGAAGCCTGGTTGATGATGCCGATCTTACCGGCGCCTTTGGGCACCTCCCATATGATGATAAAGTAGGAGGCCAGCTGCATGGCGATGTAGTTCATCATCAGGGTGAACAGCGTCTCGTTGGTGTTCCATTTGGCCTTGAAGAAGGCGGGCAGGAAGCCCCATACGGCGCCGGCCAGCAGCGCGGCCGCCAGAGAGATGACGATCAGCAGGAAATTGGAGACCTTGCCGCCCAGCAGGATCATGCAGGTGGTGGTGGCCAGGCAGCCGATCAGGGTCTGCCCCTCGGCGCCGATGTTCCAGAAGCGCATCTTGAATGCGGGCGTTACCGCTAAGGAGATGCCCAGCAAGACGGCAACATTCTGTCCGGTGACCCAGATTTTACGGGAGGTGCCGAAGGCACCCTTGAGGATCGTGCCGTAGACGGCGATGGGATCCTGACCGGTCAGCAGGGTGGTGATCAGTCCGCAGAACACCAGTGCCAGCAGCAGGATACCGCCGCGGATCAGCAGTGCCTTGGGCAGAGGCAGCGCATCGCGCTTGGAAATATGAAAGAGCGAACCTTTTTTATTCATCTGCCTTGCCTCCTTCCACGCGGGTCATCAGCGCGCCCACTTCCAGCTTGTTGGTCTTGCGGCCGTCCACCACGCCGGAGACCTGACCGCCGCAGAGCACCACGATGCGGTCACACAGTTCCAGCAGCACGTCCAGGTCCTCGCCCACATACACAACGGCGACGCCCTTCATTTTCTGCTCGGTCAGCAGGTTGTAAATGGTGTAAGATGTATTGATGTCCAGACCACGGACAGCGTAGGCGGTCATCAGCACGGAGGGCTGCTGGGCGATCTCACGGCCCACCAGCACCTTCTGCACGTTACCGCCGGACATACGGCGGACGGGGAAGTTGGTGCTGGGCGTGACGACCTCCAGCTCCTGCCAGATGCGCTGTGCCAGCGCCTCAGGATTTTTGCGGTCCAGGAAAATGCTGGCACCCTTGCGCCAGGAGCGGAGCATCATGTTGCCGGTCATGCCCATGGAGCCTACCAGACCCATGCCCAGACGATCCTCGGGGACAAAGCTCATGGCCACGCCGCTCTTGCGGATGTCCATGGGATCCATGCCCACCAGATTTTTCTCCTCGTTGGTCTCCGGGGAGATATAGGTCACGGTGCCGGAGCTGACGGGATACAGGCCCGCGATGGACTCCAGCAGTTCACGCTGGCCGGAACCGGCGATACCCGCTACGCCCAGCACCTCGCCGGCGTTAACAGTAAAGCTCACGTTGTCCAAACGCTTGACGCCCAGCTCGTCGAACACGGTCAGCCCCTCGATCTTCAGCCGGGGCTCCACATTCACGGGGGTGGGGCGGTTGATATTCAACGACACGCTGTGGCCCACCATCATGTCCGTCAGGGACTGCTGGTCGGCGTCCTTGGTCAGCACGTCGCCTATGTATTCGCCCTTGCGGAGCACGGCCACCCGGTCGGATACGTCCAGCACCTCGTGGAGCTTGTGGGTGATGATGATGAGGGACTTGCCGTCGGCCTTCATGTTGCGCATGACGGCGAACAGCTTGTCCGTCTCCTGCGGGGTCAGCACGGCGGTGGGCTCGTCCAGAATCAGAATATCCGCACCGCGGTACAGCACCTTGACGATCTCCACGGTCTGCTTCTGGGAAACAGACATATCATAGATCTTCATGTCCGGGTCGATATCAAAGCCGTACTTGTCGCAGATGTCCTTGACCTTTTGACGTGCATTGTTCAGGTCAAGCTTGCCCTCCAGGCCGAGGATGATATTCTCGGTGGCGGTGAACAGGTCGACCAGCTTGAAGTGCTGGTGGATCATGCCGATACCCAGATCGAAGGCATCCTTGGGAGATGCGATGGTCACAGGCTTGTCGTGGACGTAGATCTGCCCCTCGTCGGGGAAGTAGATGCCGGAGAGCATGTTCATCAGCGTGGTCTTGCCGCTGCCGTTCTCGCCCAGCAGGGACAGGATCTCGCCTTCGTACAGTTCAAGGTTTACATCTTTGTTTGCGATGACCTTGCTGCCGAACCGCTTGGTGATGTTCTCCATTTTGATCGCGCATTTGTTTTCCAAGGCTGTCATCCTTTCTTTCGGCGCAGA
>CAKUKL010000249.1 GCA_934662925.1 uncultured Oscillospiraceae bacterium
GCAGGTAGCTGGCCGCCACCAGCAGGAAGGCCACGCTGGGGGTTGCGCGCTTGCAGGTGCGCATGACGGAGTTGAAGATGAAGCCGAAGAGGCAGCCGCCCAGCATGAACACAGAGGTTGCGGTGCCGGACAGGGAGGTGCCGCCCAGTCCCCGCTCGGCGATGAGCAGGGAGACGTTGGTGGAAAAGGCGAAGTAGAGCACCGCGAACAGGAAGGTCTGCAAGGCGGCCAGCCACACGGCAGCGGGGATCCTGCCCCGGGGCTGTCCGGCTTCGACGGCGGGGCGGCGCTCCTCCGCCGGGATGCATTTCAGCGACAGCACGAACACCGGCGCGGCGGCGAGGAACACCAGATAGGCGTTGCACCAGCGCTGGGCGGCCAGCACGCCGGAGAAAAAGCTCAGCAGCATGCCGCCCAGATTGACGAAGGCAGTCTGGATACCGGCCACGCGGCTGCGCTCGTCATCGTCGAGGTAGTCGATCATCATGCTGGACACCGCCGGGACGAACAGGCCGGTGCCCGCCCCGAGAAAGGCGGACCAGAGGTAAGCCGCCCACAGGCCCACGGTGAACAGCGTGCCGAAAATGCCGGCCAGCGCGGTGAGCAGCATCCCGGCGGCGCACATGAACCGGCGGCCGAACCGCCGGGCGATGGCGCCGGAGAACAGGGCGAAGATCACCAGCACAAGGCAGAGAAAGGTCATGGCCAGCTGGGCCACGGTCTGGGAGGTGCCGGGGAATGCGGTGGTGATGGAGGCCACCACCGGCGCGAGGGCCACCATACCCATCTGGAACATGGACACCAGAAGCATGGTGACGATCAGCGGTTTCTTGTTTTGTTTCATGGGGACAGCTCCTTCGGCAGATATGTTTGCTTTTATTATTATAATTATAGTGTACCGGCGGCGGAAGTTCATCGTTCACAACGGCTGACAAAGCCGGGGAAATTTGTCCGGATGGGACAAAACGGACTCCGACGGAACCAAAAAAGAACGGCGCGTTCCCGGATGGGAAAGCGTCGTTCTTCTCGTATTCAGCTGTTGATGATGGGCTCGTAATGCTGGAATTTGTCCCGGTACTCAAACATTTTGAAGGCCAGCAGCAGCTCCAGCGCCGTCTCGTCGTCGCTGAGGTCCAGCCCGGTGATCTCCTGGATCTGGGCGATGCGGTATTTCATGGTGTTGACGTGGACAAAGAGCTTTTTGGCCGTCTCCGCTTTGCTGCGGCCGCAGTGGAGATAGACCCGCAGGGTGTCCAGCAGCTCCGGGCCGTTTTTCTGCCCGTAGTCGATGAGCTTCTGGAGCTGGGGCGGGCAGAAGGCGGACATGGTCTCGTTTTTCAGCGCCAGCTCCATCATGTAGTGCAGACTGTAATCCTGATAGAGGTAGCAGGCGGCGTCCGGGTCGATGGCCTCGCCCAGCTGGAGGGCCTTCCGGGCCTGATAGCCCGCGCCCCGCAGGGAAAGGACGGAGGAAAATTCGTTGCTGACGCCGAGACTCAGGTCATGCTTCCGCACAGCGGGCATGACGGGCGAGAGAAAGGCGGCCATGTCCGGGATCTCAGCGGCGGACTCTACCAGCGCGAACACGCTGTTTTTGTAGAGAAAGGCGGTGCAGCCGGGCAGGGCGCTGTGGGCCAGCGCGGCAAGGTCGGAAAAAAGGAGGCGGTTCCGGTCGCTGAGGTCGGCGCGGCGCAGATTGAAAACCAGCACGTACAGGTGGGGCTGGAAGGTGATGCCCTGCTCCCGCTGACGCTCCAGCGTGGCCTCCTGATCCCCCAGCAGGTTGTCCAGCACGTCCCGGAGGAAGCGCTCCTGACGGCTCTGGGAGGAGCGGGGGTCGCTGCGGCGGGTGCGCCACAGGATGACGGCCAACAGGTTGCCCAGCAGCTCCGCGATGTCGGAGTCCAGCTCGCCGAACTCCGAGTCGAAGGCCAGCACGTGCAGGTAACCGATGGTAGCGGTGCCGACGGTCAGCGGCTTGCAGAGAATGGAAAACAGGCCGTTGCCCCCGGCGGCAAGAAAGGGCGCGTCCGAGGCGTTCCATGAGGTATTCAGGGTGTCGGCGAAGGGATGGCCCACCGGGATGTATTCCGAGGCCAGTACAGAACGGTAAATGGGACTGGATATCAGATCTGGGGAGGTGCAGTAAAGGAGCTTCTGGCTGCGATCGGCCACGATGAGGGGCTTTTTCAGGGCGCGGAAGCCCTCCAGCATCAGCTCGTCCATGGTCCGGCACCGCAGGAAGGACCGGGACAGCTCCGTGATCAGCGAGGATTTGCACCCCAGATCGTAGGCCGCGTTGGTCAGCGCCAGCAGCACATCCACCAGCGTGGAGCCGTAGACCACCGCCATGCTTCGGTTCTGAAACAGCACGGCGTTGGTGTCGGCATTGGCCTCCACCACGCAGACGATGGGCGGCAGCTCCGCCCGGGGGTCGAAGCGCTTGAACTGCCAGTGTTCGCACAGGTAGAGCGTATCCCGGGGCAGAGGGCCGCTCTCCGGCCGGTAGCCGGACGGCAGCATCTCGATACGGGCAATGACCTGCTCCGGGTCGATGTTATAGGGCTGGACGGCGGCATTCCGCTGAAGCTCCCGTACCAGCTGTTGAAACAGGACATACATGGCAGACCCTCCTTTGTTGTTAACATTATATATGAAAACGCGGCGCGCTTCAAGCGGGGGAACCCGGGAGTTTGGCTGGGAAAGACAAAATGAAGCCCATTTCTTGACTGGAGCGGCTAAAGACATTTGCCCCGGCAGGCGGTAAAATAATGACATAAGGTTCATAATGACCGATTCTTGATGGAAAAGAGCGTGATAGTATGAAGCGAACCAAGTTTACCACAGAGCAGCTGGTGGACCGCTGGGAGGATCAGCGGGACATCAAGAACCTCATGGGCATCTACGTCAACTACATCATCATGAACGACGACGCCAAGGTGTTCGGCGACCTGTGGGCGCAGGAGCGCGATGACGTGTGCTACGGCGACAACAACGGCTGGTACGTTGGGCCGGAGGCCGTCCGGGGTTGGTACGACGCCGTCC
>CAKUKL010000250.1 GCA_934662925.1 uncultured Oscillospiraceae bacterium
CGTAAAACCGGATGAGCTTGTTGGTGTTGGACAGCTGGAACTGCCCGTCCCGCAGGGTGTCCATCCAGATGGTGGTGAACTCCCGGATCTCCGGGTGGTTCAGGATCAGCTCCCGGCTCATGAGGGCGATGTCATAGGCGCAGGTCAGGTGCCCCGCCGCGGGCAGGCCCGTGCAGTTGAGAAAGCTGGTGTCCTCCATGCCCAGCTCCGCCGCCCGCTGGTTCATCCGGGCCACGAAGGCCTCCTCGCTGCCCGCCACGTGCTCGGCCAGCGCCACGGCGCAGTCGTTGGCGGACACCACCGCCACCGCCTTTACCATGTCCCGGACGGACAGCTGCTCGTTTTCCTTCAGCCAGATCTGGGAGCCGCCCATGGAAATGGCGTGGGGGGAGGCGGTGACCATGTCCTCCCAGCCCAGCTGCCCGGCGTCGATGGCCTCCATGACCAGCAACAGCGTCATCACCTTGGTGACGGAGGCGGGCTCATACCGGGTGTGGGCGTCCTTTTCGTATAAGATCTCCCCCGTCTCCTTCTCCATGAGGACGGCGGAGGGCGCGGAGATGGTGAGCGCGGCGGAGCCGTCCGCCGGAGCCGCTGCCGCGGAGACGGGGAGACTGGCGGCGGCCAGCAGAAGGGCCAGCAGGGCCGACTGGATTCGTTTCATGGCGTGACCTCGTTTCTGTATCAAGTGTTCTGGGGTTAGGATGAGAATATTTTCGCTGTCCTATACACTTTTCGCCGCAAATGTGATATGCTGTACGGACAAGAATTTTTGCCTTTGAGGGGAGGAAGCGCCAATATGACCACTGTGACCCGCGCGGCCTGCCGGGGCTGCCACGGCGGGTGCATGTACCTGCTGACGGTGGAGAACGGGCGGCTGGTAAGGGCCGTTCCCGACCCCGACGGCCCGCTGAACCACGGCCACGCCTGCGTTAAGGGCCTGTCCATTATCGAGCAGGTCTACCATCCCGACCGGCTCACCGTCCCCCTGCGCCGGACAGGCGAGCGGGGGAGCGGAAAGTGGGAAAAAATTTCATGGGATGAGGCGCTGGACGACATCGCGGAAAAAATGGGCGCGCTCCGGGCAAACTACGGTCCGGAGTCCCTCGCCATCATCTCGGGCACCGGGCGGCACCACCTGTCCCAGTTCTGGCGGTTCGGCAATGTGCTGGAAACGCCAAACGCCACCTCCTCCGGGGCGCTCATCTGCCTCGGCCCCCGGAAAAACGCCGGGGACCTGACGGCGGGCCATTTCGCCGGAGTGGACTATTACGGGGACGTGAAGCCCGCGGGCATTCTGGTCTGGGGAGCCAATCCCGCCGTCAGCGGCGCGGACGGTGAGCTTCAGTGGCACATCAAGGACGCGGCCAGGGCCGGAACGCCCCTCATCGTGGTGGACCCCCAGCCCACGGAGCTTGCCCGCAAGGCAAAAATCTGGCTCCGGGTGCGGCCCGGGACGGACGGGGCGCTGGCCCTGTCCATTCTGAACGTCATTTTTGAAGAGGACCTTTACGACCGCGATTTCTGCGAAAACTGGTGCCACGGCTTTCCGGAGCTTGTGGAGCGCTGCCGCCGGTGGCCGCCGGAGCGGGCGGAACAGATCACATGGGTGACGGCGGAGGACATCCGCCGGGCCGCCCGGCTCATCGCGTCCATCAAGCCCCTGTCCATGGAGTGGGGCTGCGCCATCGAGCAGTCCACAAATTCCTTCCAGACCTGCCGGGCCATCTTTATGATCCCCGCCGTCACGGGAAATTATGACGTGCCCGGCGGCTTTGTGGAGTCCAAGGAGATCGCCCCCACGGAGGACCCGCTCTTCGGCCGCCTGCCGCCGGAAACCGCGGCCAAGGGCCTGTTCGGCGGCTATCCCATGAACGACGGCCGCATGTCGCCCAAGCTGTTCGCCCACCCGTGGCTGGTGCTGGATGCCATGAAAACGGGAAAGCCCTACAAGATCCGCGGCCTGTTCTCCAACGCCAACAACACCCTCATCTCCGTGCCGGACAGCAGGCACACCTACGAATGTCTCAAATGCCTTGACTATTTCGTTTACATGGACTTTTTCATGACGCCCACCGCCCAGCTGGCGGACATCGTCCTGCCCGCCGCTCTGTGGCCGGAGGTGGACTCACTGTTCTGTATGCCGGAGTTCGGCGATCAAGCCATGCTGGCCATGCGGAAGGTCATTCAGGTGGGGGAGTGCCGGTCGGATCAGGACTTCATGCGCCAGCTCTGCGCCCGAATGGGGCTGGATTACGGCGCGGACAGTCAGGAGGAGCTGCTGAACCGCTCGCTGGCCGAAATGGGCCGCCGTCGTCCCGAATACGCGGGGATGACGTGGGACACCTTCAAGGACATGGGCTATCTGGTGCCGGAGCGGACATACCTGAACTATAAAAAACGGGGGCATTTTGATACGCCCACCGGGAAATTCGAGCTGTGGTCTACCATTACGGAAAAGGCCGGGGGCGACCCCCTTCCCGACTGGACGGAGGTGCCGGAAAGCCCGGTGAGCCGCCCGGATCTGGCGGAGCGTTATCCCCTCGTCCTTACCACCGGCAGCCGGATCCAGCAGTATTTTATCTCCAACAACCGGCAGTTGAAGAGCCTGCGCCGCCGGGCCCCCTTCCCCATCGCCACCATGCACCCGGACACCGCCGCCGCGCTGGGCATCGGCGAGGGCGACTGGGTGTGGATCGAGAACCAGCGGGGCCGGGTGACACAGAAGGCCCATCTGGAGCTGGAGCTGGACCCCCGCGTGGTGAACGCCCAGATGGGCTGGTGGTATCCGGAGGCGGACGCCCCGGGATACGACTGGGAGGTATCCAACATCAACGTCCTCACCGCCGGAGCGCCCCCCTGCGACGGGGTGAACGGGGCCTATCAGCTCCGGGCGCTGCTGTGCCGGGTGTACCCCAACCCGGAGGGGCGGACCATCGAGGAACGGTACGCGGCGTGGATGAACGGAAAATCGGAACACTGACAGGAGCATAGCAATGACCCTTTCAAACAACAAACAACAGAGACTGCCCGTATTGTGG
>CAKUKL010000251.1 GCA_934662925.1 uncultured Oscillospiraceae bacterium
GCGCACCGGTCGGGCACATGGATCAGCCCGGCTACCGGCCCCCGGATACCCCGGAGATTGCCCCGCTCCGCTTCGCCCATCACCAGCTTCACCGCCTTGGAGTAGCCCTCATAGACCTTCTCCATCTCGGTGAGCATGTGGATGCGGGAGTTCAGTGCGTTCTCGTCCATCTGGAGCTTCCGGTGCTTCTCCTCCGCCTCGTCGGCCTTGCGCTTTCTGGTCTGGCAGCGGAGCTGATAGCCGCTGATGATGTTTTTGACCGCGTCCCGGTCCTCCTCCGCCTGCTCCAGCTCCTTTTTCACGGCGGCGGCGGAATCGGCGGCTTCCTTGGCCCGGTCCTCCTGCTCCAGCAGCTCGCGCCCGGCCTTTTCCTCCCGGTCGTACAGCTCCTGCGCGGCGGCGGCCAGCGCGGACAGCAGTTCCCGGGCTTCGGCGGCGGAGGCGCTTTCCAGCCGCTCCTTCTCCTGAAGGGAGGACAGCTCGTCGTTCAGGCTCCCCGCGGAGCGCAGGGCCTCGTCCGCCTGCCCCCGCAGCTCGTCCAGCTGCTCGGCGCAGCCGTCCATTTCCGTTTGGATCTCGTCCAGCCGGGCCTGACGCTCGGCGATCTGCCCCGCCAGCGAGCCCGCGCGGCCCTCCTGCTGCTCCAGCTCCGCCCGGATACGCACGGCGTTCTCGCTGTTGTTCTTCATGTCATTTTTCAGCAGGCCGATGGCGCTTTCGTACTCGTTGGCCCGGCCTTCCAGCTGGGAAAGCTCCGTCCGGATGGCCTCCGCGTCCAGATCCTTCTGGCGCATCTGCCCGGCGTAGTCCTCCTCGGCGGCATACAGCGCATCCCGGGCGGACTGGGCGTCGCTGAGCTGCCGGGCGGCGAGGTCATAGTCAGCGGCGGCCTTCACGCCGTTGGCCCGGAGCTTTTCCAGCTGCTCCAGCCACACGGAGATCTCCAACCCCCGCAGCTCGTCCCGGAGGGCGAGGTATTTCTTTGTCTTTTCCGCCGCCGCCCGCAGCGGCTCCACCTGAAGCTCCAGCTCGTCGATCTTGTCGTTGATGCGCACCAGATTTTCGTCGGTGCGCTCCAGCTTGCGCTCCGCCTCCTCCTTCCGGTGGCGGAAGCGGGAGATGCCGGCGGCTTCCTCGAAGATCTCCCGCCGGTCGGCGCTCTTGACGGACAGGATCTCGTCCACCTTGCCCTGACTGATGATGGAGTAGCCCTCCCGGCCAAGGCCGGTGTCCATGAACAGCTCATTGATGTCCTTCAGGCGGCAGGAGCGGCGGTTGATGTAGTATTCGCTCTCCCCGGAGCGGTAGTACCGCCGGGTGACGGCCACCTCCGTCTCCTCCATGGGGAATAGCTTTCCGGTGTTGTCCAGCACCAGCGTCACCTCGGCGAAGCCCAGCCCCTTGCGCTTGGCGGTGCCGTCGAAAATGACGTCCTCCATCTTATTGCCCCGGAGGGTCCGTGTGGACTGCTCGCCCATGACCCAGCGGATGGCGTCGGCGATGTTGGACTTGCCGGAGCCGTTGGGGCCGACGATGGCGGTGATGTCCTCGCCGAAGGTCAGCACCGTTTTCTCCGGGAACGACTTGAAGCCCTGGATCTCCAGCGCTTTTAGGTACATCAGCCCACCTCTTTCCTCTGTGATCCCGCCCGTCCGGCGCCCTGATGCGGCTCAGGGCGGGCGGTCCGTATGATATAGCAGTTTATTGTAGCACACCGCGGAAGGATTTTCAAGCGGCGGCACCTGTCCAAATCGAAACTTTGTATGAACGAAAGCACGGCAGTCTTTGTTTGCCTTGACGCCGCAGAAAGCGACCTCCCCGGAGAAACGCGCCCGCGGCGGCATTTTTCGTTGCGGTCCCGGCGAAATCGTGCTATTCTCATGCCGAGATCATCCCGCGGGGACACAGCCCGCGGAGCAAATTGGAGGTATCATCATGAACAGAGTGGAACAGGCACAGAACACGATGCAGGCGCTGTACGGGCAGGCCGCGTCTCCCCTGACGGCTTCCGACCCGGAATTTGCCGCCATCAAGGAGCGGCTCATCTACGGCGAGGTCTACGCCGAGAATAAGCTCCCCGCCCGGCTGCGGGAGCTGGTCATCCTTGTGGTGGCCACCACCAACCAGACCATGAACGAGGTCAAGCGCCACACCGCTGCCGCCCTCGCTTCCGGCGTGAAGCCGGAGGAGATCAAGGAAGCCGTCTACCACTGCGCGCCCTACATCGGCCTTGGCAAGGCGGAGAACGCCGTCATCGCCGTCAACGAAGTGTTTGCCGAACAGAGCGTGGCCCTGCCGGTGGAAAGCGGCCAGACCGTCACGGAGGAAAGCCGCCTTACCGACGGCATCGCCGCCCAGAAGTCCATCTTCGGCGAGCACATCGACGCCATGCGGGCCGCCGCGCCGGAAAACCAGAAGAACATTCAGGACTACCTGTCCGGCTACTGCTTCGGCGACTTCTACACCCGGAAGTTCCTCTCCATCCCGGACCGGGAACTGCTGACCTTCGCGGTGCTGTGCGCTCAGGGCGGCTGCGAGCCGCAGGTCAAGGCCCACGTGGGCGGCAACGCCGCCGTGGGCAACGGCAAGGACATCCTGCTGGCGGCGCTGACGGTGTGCATCCCGTACATCGGCTTCCCCCGGACGCTGAACGCCCTCGCCTGCGTCAACGAGATCCTGCCGGAGAACAAGGCGTAACGCCGCCGGACGAGAAAAATAAGGACAGCACCGCCGTTTTGCACTTGAAAACGGCGGTGCCCCGTGCTAAGATATGACCAGAAAACTATTCCGGTCATATCTTCAGGAGGGCATTCATTTGGCATTTACTGATTACGAAACCGCGCAGATCCGCGCCGCCCTGCTGACGGAAGCCCGCCGCTGCGCGGTCACCCTCGGGATGCGCAAGACCTCGGTGGAGCAGCTGACCGAGGCCGCGGGGATCTCCAAGGGTTCTTTCTACAAATTTTTCGACTCCAAGGAGCTGCTGTTTTTCGCCGTGCTGGAGGACATCCACACGGAGATCTACGAGGTTGCGGAC
>CAKUKL010000252.1 GCA_934662925.1 uncultured Oscillospiraceae bacterium
CAGCGGCGAAGAACACGACGGACCAAGGCACGGTCTTGACGGCCTGATCGATGTTCACGGTGCCCCAGCCCGGGCAGATGACCAGCAGCATGCCGATGACGGTGACAACGGGGACGTTCAGGTGGGTCACGGAGGTGGTCAGGAACAGGACCATCATGATGGCCAGCGTGATGAGGTAGCGGACCTCGCTCTTGGTCACGGGGCCGAGGTCATGCAGCTTCTTCTGCACACCTTCCTTGTCCACGGACAGAGGAACGGTCTTTTCGTTGATGCCGAACACGCGGTTCAGCACGAAGATCAGGACAGGGGTCATGATGAGGGCGAAGGGAACGCCGATGGCGGCCCACTGGTTGTAGCTGATGGTGTATGCGGAATCGGTGGCGGCCTCGATCAGAGCCACGTTGGAGGGGTTGGTACCGCTGCTGGAGATAAAGGCAACGCCGCCCACGATGGTGGAGGTGGAGATGCCGATCAGCACGGCCTTGCCCAGACGGCTCTCGCCGGGCTTCTCGCCCAGCTCCTTCAGGACGCTGGCGCCGATGGCGGCCAGGATCAGGCAGGCGGGCATGTTGGCGATCAGTGCGGACACGATCACGCCGGCCAGAACCATGGCGGCCACGATGCCCTTGGGCTTATGACCCAGCTTCAGCAGCAGGGTGTAGGCCAGACGCTGAGCCAGATTGGTGTTGGTGACGCCGGCGGAAACGATGAACAGGCAGGTCAGCATGATCAGCGGGGAAGTGCCCACCGCCATGGCATACTGGCCATAGCCGATCAGGCCCATCGCGATGGCCAGCACGAACATCAGGAACGACGCGAACAGATTCGGGATGCCGGGGTTGGCGTAGCAGAACAGGCACAGCAGGATGATGGCCAGCGCCTTGCGTCCGGCCAGCTCCAGACCGGGAATGGGGAGCAGGATCGCCGCGAAGAACACCACAAGGCCGATGACCAGAAGCAGCAGCTCGTGCTTACCAAACTTGTAACCGGATTTTTCCTTGTCAAACTCAAGGATGCCAAATGACTTCATACTTCTCTTCTCTCCTTTATTTATGTCTCTTGGTTGTCGGTTCAGTCGATAGAACAAAGCCTCCTTTCCATTAACGGACGTTCATTAAAATTCCAGCATGGTGATCTGCTGTGGGGTCCTGGTAATACGCACGGCGCCTTCCTTGGTGATACGGAAGTTGTCGCAGCAGATGGAGAATTCTCCGTTCCGCACCAACTCCGGATGAATGGCGAAGTACATGTCCTCTTCAAGGACCATGTCCTCGCTGCCGCAGATGGCGGGGCTTTCCATCATATCATAGCCCTGACCGTGGCCCACAAAGCGGGCGTTGGGCGCGATGCCGTGGGCGGTCACGAACTCGTCGAACACCCGGGTGAGGTCGGCGCCGGTGGCGCCGGGCTTCGCCGCGGCGGCCACCGCGGTCTGCGCGCCCTTGGCCACCTCGTAAAGATCCAGCAGGGACTGGTTGGGCTCGCCCAGGCAGAAGGTGCGGGCCAGCTCAGCGAACATGCCGCCCGGTCCGGCGACCTCCACCATGACGGTGACGGTGTCGCCCATCTGGATCCGGCGGTTTTCGGAGTAATGGGGGACGAACATGCTCATGCCGCCCCGGGGCGCGGAACCCACCGCCACGTTGCCGATGGTGTCGCAGCCCATAGACAGCGCCATCTTTTCCAGCTCGGCGCGCACTTCAAACTCCATCTTGCCGGGCCGGATCAGCGCCGGAACCATGGCCATGAGCTGCTCGTGGGCGCGGATGCTCTTGTCGATGAGCTCCCACTCCTCGGCGCTCTTTACCGCGGACAGGCGGCTGATGGTCACGGAATAATCCACAAATTCCACATCGGGCAGAGCGGCGCGCAGCGCGTCGCCGAAGGCCAGCGACATGCACTGGCGGCAGAAGAGGCCCACCTTCCGGGCGCCGAGGGCGGCGATCTCCGCCGCCATGACGCTGCCCGCCATGTCATCCGTAAAGGCAAAGGGCTGGCAGAAGGGCTTGGTGATGACCTTCCCCACGTTCCGGCCCCAGGGGGGGATGGGCGCGCTGTCGCAGTCGTTGCCGTGCATCAGGAGGGTCATCTTTCCCTCCGCGGGGATCAGAAGGGCGGAAGAGTAGCTTCCGGTCTGCTGATCAATAAAATAGCGGATCCCCCGGTCGAAAATACCGCTCTGGGTCTGCATCAGCACACAGTCCACGCCGTCCGCTTTCATCTGCTCCTGAACATTTTTAAGTCTCCGCGCCAGCTCCCCGTCGGAAACAGGGTACTTGTAGCGCTCCGACACCTGATTGGCTTGCATTGTAACGCCCCTTTCCACAGCTTGATCCGTCCCGGATCTTGTTGAAGCAAAAAAGGGGACGGCTTTGTTGAAAACAATCATATCTGCATTGGCAGAAAAAGTGAAATTGTAAAATCGGATAAATCCGCCGATTTATTCACTGTGCAAATAGGCTGCAACTCGGTGCGGAATCCGGCGCAAATCCGTCAAAACGCCGAATCGTGAATTATATAAGATGAGTCTGCCGCTCAGCCGGGACGAAATCGGACTTTTTCCGGCGATTTTATTCACGTCACAAATAAATTCGTCGATTCGTTGGAAACCCTCATAAATCAGAGGCCGTCTTTTGGTTGAATTCCAATAATCCGGTATGCTATGCTTGAAAACAGAACGACAAACTGCGAGACAACAAGGAGGAAACGATATGACGATTGCGGAAGAAAGTCTGGCACTCCACGCGGAAAAGCGCGGCAAGATCGAAGTGGTGTCCACTGTGGCCACCAACTCCGCCAAGGATCTTTCCCTGGCGTACACCCCCGGCGTGGCTCAGCCCTGTCTGGAGATCCAGAAGGACGTCAACAAGTCCTATGAGCTGACCCGCCGCTGGAACCTGTGCCTGGTGGCCACGGACGGCACCGCCGTTCTGGGTCTGGGCGACATCGGCCCGGAGGCCGGCATGCCCGTCATGGAGGGCAAGTGCGTCCTGTTCAAGAACTTCGGCGGAGTGGACGCCTTCCCTC
>CAKUKL010000253.1 GCA_934662925.1 uncultured Oscillospiraceae bacterium
GATCGGGTCATCGGCGTCGGCGGCGTCCAGGCGGTGGCGGCGTTGATGTACGGCGCTGGATTCATCCCACGGGTGGACAAGCTGGTGGGGCCGGGCAACGCCTTTGTGGCGTCCGCCAAGCGGATGGCCTACGGCCAGCTGGACATCGACATGGTGGCCGGCCCGTCCGAGGTGCTGGTCATGGCCGACGGCACGGCGGATCCCGTCTATGTCGCGGCGGATCTGCTCAGTCAGGCAGAGCACGACAAAATGGCTTCCGCCGTCCTGCTGACGGACAGTATGGAGCTTGCCCGGGCGGTAGACGGCGAGATCGTCCGCCAGAACGGCTATCTGGGCCGGTCGGAGATCATCGAGTGCTCCCTGCGGGATTTCGGCTGCGCCATCGTCTGCGAGAGCCTGGGGCAGGCGGCCCGGCTGGCCAATGAGATTGCGCCGGAGCATCTGGAGATCGTCACGGAGCAGCCCCGGGCGCTGCTGCCCCATATCCGGAACGCCGGGGCGGTGTTCCTCGGTTCCTATAGTCCGGAGCCGCTGGGCGACTACATGGCCGGACCGGATCACGTTCTGCCCACCAGCGGCACGGCGCGCTTTTTCTCCCCGCTCTCGGTGGACAGCTTCCTCAAGACCATGAGCGTCATTGAATACGACCGCACGTCGCTGGAAAAGGTCCACGGGCAGGTCATCGCGCTGGCGGAGGCGGAGCATCTCACCGCCCACGCCAATTCTATCAAGGTGAGATTTCAGTAAAACGGACAAAAGGCGCTTTCCGGCCCCTTTTGCCGTATGACAGGAGGAATTTCCATGCGAACCGCGCACATTGTCCGAAAAACGAAGGAAACGGAGATCGACCTTGCCCTGACACTGGAGGGCGGCTTGGTAGAGGTGTCCACCGGCATCGGCTTTTTTGACCATATGCTGACGGCGCTGGCCTTTTACGCAGGCTGGGGGCTGGTGCTGACAGTAAAGGGCGACCTCCATGTGGACGGACACCACACCGTGGAAGACACCGGCATTGTGCTGGGGCAGGCGCTCCGGGAAGCGCTAGGCGACCGGGAGGGGATCCGCCGGTTCGGCAGCGCTTACGTCCCCATGGACGAGGCGCTGTGCCGCACGGTGCTGGACATTTCCAACCGGCCCTATCTGGTATTTCAGGCGGATATGCCGCAGCCCATGATCGGAGCGTATGATTCCTGTCTGACGGGGGAGTTTATGCGGGCCGTTGCCATGAACGCCGGGCTGACCCTCCATCAGGAGTGCCTGTACGGGGCGAACGCACACCACATCACCGAGGCGCTGTTCAAGTCGCTGGGCCTTGTGCTGAAGGACGCCGTCCGGGTGGAGGGAGAAGGCGTGACCTCCACCAAGGGGGTGCTGTGATGGGCTATACGGCCATCGTGGATTACGGCGTGGGCAATCTGAAGAGCGTGGCCAACGCCATGGACTATCTCGGGGAGCGGACGCTGATCGCCGGGGATGAAGCGGGGCTTGAGAAGGCGGATGCCATCATCCTGCCCGGCGTCGGGGCTTTCCCGGATGCCGCGGACCGGCTCCGCGCCGCAGGGCTGGACGGGGTCATCATCCGGCAGGCGGAGAAAAAGCCGGTATTGGGCATCTGTCTTGGGATGCAGCTCTTATTCGAGTGGGGCGAGGAGGTCCGCCGCTGCCGGGGGCTTGGCCTCGTGTCCGGTAGGGTGAAGCGGATCGAGACGGCCTGCAAGCTGCCCCACATCGGCTGGAACAGCCTGATGTTTCAGAACGATTCGCCCCTGTTCCGGGGGCTGGACGACGGCGCTTACGTCTATTTCGTCCATTCCTTCTGCGGCGCGGCGGAAAAGCCGCAACAGGTCATCGCCACGACGGACTACGGAACTACAGTGGTGGCCGCCGTCCAGAGCGGAAACGCCTTTGGCTGCCAGTTTCACCCGGAGAAGAGCGGTGAGACGGGGCTTGCCATCCTGAAAAATTTTGCGCAGCTGGGAAAATAAGCGTACCTTCGCAATGAAACTTTAATACTTTTTGTCTGGTATTGGGTTTTCCTGTATGCTATAATACTGCTCAATCAAATTGCAAATGAATCTCTCAGGAGGCTGATTATGGCTAATTACAGACGCGGAGGGAAGCGGGCGTACCGGGGCAGCTCCGCTTCCAGCGATTCTATGGCGGCCAGAACGGCGGGCCGTATCCTGTTTTTCCCGCTGCTGTTCGTCTATTTGGAGCTTATGCTCCACCTTTATATGAAAATGAACATGAAATACTTCGTGGTGTATTTTGTGTTCGCGCTGGCGGCGGGCTGCCTGTTCAGCGCGGTCACCATGCCGTTCAAGCGCAAGGTGAACCGGGTGCTGTCCAAGGTGTTCGCCGTGCTCATCACGCTGGTATACATTATTGAGCTCATCGCCAAGAAGATCTTGCAGTCCTACTACCCATTCAGCACGCTGGGGCTTGCGGCGGAGAACCATCTGACGGATTATATGGGCGCCATCGTATCCATGGTGGTGCGGAGCATCCCCATCATCATCGTCATGTTCCTGCCGGTGATTTTCCTGTTCGTGCTCGGCAACCGCCTACTGCTGTTCCCGCGGACGGACGTGCGTTTTGCCGGGGTGGTGGCGGCCATTATGGTGGTGCTCCATCTGCTGGGGCTGGGACTGATCCATCTGCCGTGGAGCGGCGACCTGACTCCTGCCCAACTCTATAAGCTGGACACCAATCTGGACGATCAGGTGGAGCAGCTGGGCCTTGTGACCATGCTGCGGCTGGATCTGAAGCACATGATCGTCCCGGCGGGGAAAAATCTGGATGACGACTTTGGCACCCCTAGCCAGCAGCCGTCGGAAACGCCCTCCGCCGGCGTTGCACCCAGCGATGATCCGGAGGTCAGCCCCACGCCGGTCATCGACACCTCGCCCAACGTCATGGACGTGGATCTGGAGGCGGTGGCCGAGAGCACCAGCAACAAGGACATCCAGTGGCTGGCCAAGTATTTCAACAGCAAGACGCCCACGAACAAGAACCAGTACAC
>CAKUKL010000254.1 GCA_934662925.1 uncultured Oscillospiraceae bacterium
GGCGGGCTGAACGTGGCCTGCGACAGCCGGGGCCGGGTGGCCGGGCTGTACGCCGCCGGAGCGGGGGAGACCTGCCGGTTCATGGACGCGTTCCTCATCGACCGGGAGCTGCTGCTGAAATTCATGGAGTGGTACGAGGCCATGGCCTACCTCGACCTCATGGAGATCATCCGGGAAAATCTGGACAAGCTGCCGGTGTACGGCTATGAATTCCAAGGGTACACGCGGGCCATCGACAGC
The DNA here is from genome assembly GCA_934662925.1 of uncultured Oscillospiraceae bacterium. GTDB lineage: Bacteria > Bacillota > Clostridia > Oscillospirales > Oscillospiraceae > Enterenecus. The sequence goes on from CAKUKL010000254.1 coordinate 241, forward strand.
GCCGCCGACTACATGGCGGCCAGCATGGAGCTGCTGGAGCCTCAGGTGATGAAGGAGCTGTTCCTGGGCGAGCGGATCATCCGCACGAAGATCCAGGACGCCGCGCCGGTGAAGTATTCCGCCGGGGCGCGGGTGCGCAACTCCATCATCGCCACCGGCAGCATCATCAAGGGCACGGTGGAGAACAGCATCATCTTCCGCGGCTGCACCGTGGAGGAGGGGGCCGTGGTGCGCAACAGCGTGGTCATGCCCAAGAGCGCCGTGGCCCGGGATGTGGAGATCGAAAACGTCATATGCGACAAATACGTGACCATCGGGGACGGTGCCCGGCTGTTCGGCAGCGCGGCCAAGCCGCTGATCGTCACCCGGAAGCAGTACAGCTGAACGGCCTGACGGCCGGGGAGGAACACTATGTCAGCAAAAAAACCGAAGGTGCTGTTCGCCGTCTTTGAGGCCGTGCCGTTCGTCAAGACCGGCGGACTGGGCGACGTGGGGGGCAGCCTGCCCCCGGCGCTGTGCCGGGCGGGGGCGGAGGTGCGGGTCATCCTGCCCAAATTTGCCTCTATCCCGCAAGAATACCGGGACGCCATGACCCATGTGACGGATTTTTACCTCTATCTGGGCTGGCGGCGGCAGTACTGCGGCATCGAGATGCTGGAGCGGGACGGCGTGGTGTGGTACTTCGTGGACAACGAGTACTACTTCGGCCGGGAGGACCCCTACGGCTACTACGACGACGGCGAGCGGGTGGCGTACTTCGCCAAGGCGGTGTGCGAGTGCATCCAGTATCTGGACTTTCTGCCCGACGTGCTCCACTGCAACGACTGGCACACGGCCCTCTCACCGGTGTTTCTCCGGGAGATGTACCGGGAGGTGCCGGGGTACGATCATATCCGGACGGTGTTCACCGTCCACAACCTGAAATTTCAGGGGATGTTCGACGGCTTCATGCTGGGGGACGTGCTGGGGCTCCACGACTGCAAGAACGCCCGGGATCAGCTCATGCAGGGGGACGCGGTGAACTTCATGCGGGGCGCACTCAATTACAGCGACCGCATCACCACCGTCAGCCCCACCTACGCCGAAGAGGTGTGCACCGACCGGTACGGCGAAGGTCTGTGTGACGTGTTCAAACGGCGGAAGGATATACTCAGCGGAATTCTGAACGGAATTGATACCAAATCGTATAACCCACGGACCGATCCGGCGCTCTATGTGCGGTACGGCGCGTCCGCGCCGGAGAAAAAGCGGGCCAATAAGCTGCGGCTTCAGGCGGAGCTTGGGCTGGAGCGGGACGGGGACATCCCCATGATCGGGCTGGTGAGCCGTCTCACCGACCAGAAGGGCCTTGACTTGGTGAGCCGGGTGCTCCATGAGGTGCTGGCCGAGCGGGTGCAGCTGGTGGTGCTGGGCGTGGGCCAGCGGGAGCACGAGGACATGTTCCGCTATTTCGCGGCCAGCTACCCCGAAAAGGTGTCCGCTAATATCTGCTTTGACGAGGGGCTGAGCCGGAAAATTTACGCCGCCGCCGACCTCATTCTGATGCCCAGCCAGTTCGAGCCCTGCGGCCTGACCCAGATGATCGCCATGCGGTACGGAGCGCTGCCCGTCGTCCGGGAGACAGGGGGGCTGAAGGACAGTGTTATCCCCTATAACGAGTACACCGGCGAAGGCAACGGCTTCAGCTTCGCCAACTACAGTGACCGGGAGCTGCTGGACGCCATCCGCCGGGCGCTGGCTCTGTACCGGGATGACCGGGCGGCGTGGGACGGTCTGGTGAAGCACGCCTTCGGGGCGGACTTCTCGTGGCGGAAGCCCGCGCGGCAGTATCTGGCCCTCTACCGGGGGCTGCTGGAGGAATAAATGGATCAGACGGGCGGCGTCCTGACGGCGCCGCCCGAAGCATTGAGGTGAGGTCATTCCATGAAGATCCGACACGATTCACACGACCTGCGGGACCGCAGCCCCTTCGGGGCCGTGCCGGTGGGCGGCAGGGTCCGGCTGGGGCTGGACGTGAGCGAGCCGCCGGCGGGGGCCCGCTGCTTTGTCCGGGTATGGGAGAAGCATGCGGGGGCGGCCCTCGTCCCCATGGAGTGCGTCAGCTGGGGGGAGACGGCCCGGTTCTCCGCCGAGCTCACAGCCCCGGAGGAGGGCTGCCTGCTGTGGTACTGCTTCGTTGTCGAGGCCTACGACGGTGCGCGGTTTTATTACGGAAACAACGACGCCGGATTGGGCGGCGTGGGGCGGATGTACGACGGCAGCCCCAAAAGCTATCAGATCACGGTATATAAGCCCGCAAAGACCCCGGACTGGTACAAAAACGGCATTGCCTATCAGATCTTCCCCGACCGGTTTTTCCGGGGGAAGGACTGGCTCATCCGGCAGGAAAACGCCCGGCGGCCGGAGGGCTGGAAAGGCCCCCGGCGGGTGCTCCAGCAGGACTGGGACGACGTGCCCTTCTACTGCCGGAACGAAAAGGGCGAGGTCACCCGGTGGGCGTCCTTCGGCGGGACGCTGGAGGGCATCCGGGAGAAGCTGCTGTACCTCAAGAGTCTTGGGGTGACGGCGGTCTACTTAAATCCCGTTTTCGAGGCGGCCAGCAGCCATAAGTACGACACCGCCGACTACCTGCGCATCGACCCGGCGCTTGGGGACGAGGACAGCTTTCAGGCCCTCATCGACGGGGCGGCGGAACTGGGCATCCGCGTCATTCTGGACGGGGTGTTCAGCCACACCGGGGCGGACAGCCGGTATTTCAACCGGCTGGGCAATTACGACAC
>CAKUKL010000255.1 GCA_934662925.1 uncultured Oscillospiraceae bacterium
GAGGAAGCAAATGAACATACTGGTATGTGTAAAACAGGTGCCGGACACGACGGAGATCAAGATCGATCCGGTGAAGAACACCTTGATCCGTGACGGCGTGCCCAGCATCCTGAACCCCTTCGACGGCTACGCCCTTGAGGCCGCCGCCCGGGTGAAGGACAAGAACCCGGACACCAAGATCGTGGTTTTGAGCATGGGCCCCGAGCAGGCCAAGGCGGTGCTGAAGGAGTGCCTCGCTATCGCGGCGGACAAGGCGTACCTCGTCAGCGACCGCGCCTTCGGCGGCTCCGATACCCTGGCCACCAGCTACATCATCAGCCAGGCGGTGAAGAAGGTGGAGTCCATCGAGGGCAAGTTCGACGCCATTTTCTGCGGCAAGCAGGCCATCGACGGCGACACCGCTCAGGTGGGCCCCGAACTGGCCGAGCATCTGGGCTATCCGCAGGTCACCTACGGCCTGGAGGCCGAGCTGGACGGCGAAATGCTGAAGGTGAAGAAGGAGGCCGAGGAGGGCACCCAGATCATCGGCGTGGCCCTGCCCGCGGTGGTCACCTACACCAAGCCCGCCTGGGATCCCCGTTATCCCACCATCAAGCGGAAGATGGCCGCCAACCGGGCGGACATCCCCACCCTCACAGCCGCCGATCTTGAGGGCATCGACCTTGCTCACGCGGGCCTGAAGGGCTCGCCCACCAAGGTGAAGAAGACCTTCGTGCCCCAGAAGAAGCAGGGCGGCATGAAGATCAAAGAGGAAGACAACGCCGCGTCCGCGCTGAAGCTGTTCCAGGTGCTCAGCGACGCCGCGGTGCTGTGAGAAAGGGGGAGCAAATCATGGAAGCCAAAACGAAAGATCTGTGGGTACTGATTGAGACCAACGAGGACGGGACTGCCAAGAATGTGGGCCTTGAACTGCTCACCCCCGGCCGTGATCTGGCCGGCAAGCAGGGCGGCGCTGTGGCCGCCGTCGTCATCGGCAGCAATACGGACGCCGCCGTGAAGGCCGCCGGCGAGCACGGCGCGGACAAGATCTACGTGGTGGACGGCCCCGAGTACGCCCAGTACTCCACCGACGCCTACGCCCGCGCCCTGTGCACGCTGGTGGAAAAGTACGGCCCCACCAGCATGCTCATCGGCGCCACCAACAACGGCCGGGACCTCGGCCCCCGCGTCAGCTGCCGCCTGAAGACCGGCCTCACCGCGGACTGCACCGCGCTGGACGTCGACGCCGAGAGCGGCAACGTGGCGTGGACCCGTCCCGCCTTCGGCGGCAACCTGATGGCCACCATCCTGTGCCCGGACCACCGGCCCCAGATCGGCACCGTCCGCCCCGGCGTGTTCAAGAAGGCTCCCGCCGAGGGCAAGGCCGAGGTCATCCGCGAGGACATCCACGTGGACGCCAAGGACATCCGCACCCGGATCCTTGAGATCCTCAAGGACATGGACGGCGAGAATGTCGATCTCGAAGGTGCTGAGATCATCGTGTCCGGCGGCCGCGGCGTTGGCGGCCCGGAGGGCTTCGCCCCCGTGAAGGCCCTCGCCGAGGTGCTGGGCGGCGTGGTCGGCGCGTCCCGCGCCGCCGTTGATTCCGGCTGGATCGCCCACGCTCATCAGGTGGGCCAGACCGGCAAGACCGTGGCCCCCAAGATCTACATCGCCTGCGGCATCTCCGGCGCCATCCAGCATCTGGCGGGCATGAGCGGCTCGGACTGCATCATCGCCATCAACAAGGACCCGGACGCCCCCATTTTCGACGTGGCGGATTACGGCGTGGTGGGCGACCTCTTCGAGGTCCTGCCCGTCCTCACCGAGGAGATCCGCAAGGCCCGCGCGTAAGATTCAACTGAGGAAAAAGAAAGGAAAAACGGGACTATGAATTTTCATTTCAACGAAGAAGAGCAGGAGATCCTCGACATGCTGAAGGACTTCGCCGAGAAGGAAGTCGCCCCCATCGCCGCCGAGATCGACGAGAACGAGCGCTTTCCGGAGGAGACGTGGCATAAGCTGGCGGACATGGGCATGATGGGCGTGCCCTTCCCCGAGGAATACGGCGGGGCCGGCCTGAGCTACCTGACCTACATCGGTGTGTGCGAGGAGCTGGCGAAGCACTGTGCCACCACCTCCGTGATGGTGTCCGCCCACTCTTCCCTGTGCTGCTGGCCCATCAGCGAGTACGGCACGGAGGAGCAGAAGCAGAAGTATCTGGTGCCTCTGGCCAGCGGCGAGAAGCTGGGCGCTTTCGGCCTGACCGAGCCGGGCGCGGGCACGGACGCCGCCATGCAGCGGACCACCGCCGAGGACAAGGGCGACCACTGGGTGCTCAACGGCAGCAAGATCTTCATCACCAACGCGGGCTACGCGGACATTTTCGTGGTGATGGCCATGACCGACAAGGAGAAGGGCAACCACGGCATCTCCGCGTTCATCGTGGAGCGGGGCTTCCCCGGCTTCAAGGTGGGCGCCCACGAGAAGAAGATGGGCATCCGGGGCTCCTCCACCTGCGAGCTGATCTTCGAGAACTGCATCGTGCCCAAGGAGAACCTGCTGGGCGAGGTGGGCAAGGGCTTCAAGGTGGCCATGAGCACGCTGGACGGCGGCCGGATCGGCATCGGCGCGCAGGCTCTGGGCATCGCGCAGGCGGCCATCGACGAGTGCGTGAAGTACACGAAGGAGCGTGTGCAGTTCGGCAAGCGGATCAGCCAGTTCCAGAACACGCAGTTCCAGCTGGCGGACATGCAGGCCCGTGTGGACGCGGCCCGACTGCTGATCTACCGTGCGGCGCAGGCGAAGCAGGACCACGAGCCGTACAGCCATCTGGCGGCCATGGGCAAGCTGTATGCCTCCGAGGCGGCCAGCGACGTGACCCGGCGCTGTCTGCAGCTGGTGGGCGGCTACGGCTACACCCGTGAGTACCCCTTCGAGCGGTATATGCGGGACGCCAAGATCACCGAGATCTACGAGGGCACCAGCGAGGTCCAGCGCATGGTCATCTCCGGCTGGATGGGCGTGAAGTAAGG
>CAKUKL010000256.1 GCA_934662925.1 uncultured Oscillospiraceae bacterium
TGACGCTGGAGCAGGATAAGGAGACGGTGGACGCCGTGTGCCAGCGGCTGGCGGACAATTACAGCTACGACCGCCGGGGCATCCGGCTGGTGCGGCTGGAAAACAGCTGGCAGATGTGCTCCGCACCGGAGTATGCGGAATATATCCGCCGGACGCTGGAGAACCGCAAGCCCGCCAAGCTGTCCCAGCCTGCGCTGGAGGTGCTGGCCATCATTGCCTACTTCCAGCCGGTGACCAAAGCCTTTATTGAGCAGGTGCGCGGCGTGGACAGCTCCTATACCGTGGGGCTGCTGCTGGAACGGGGGCTGATCTGTGAGGCGGGCCGTCTGGCCGTGCCGGGGCGGCCCATCCAGTACCGCACCACAAAAAACTTCCTGCGCTCCTTCGGCCTTGCCAATCTGGACGAGCTGCCGGAGCTGCCCTCTTCTACCCAGGAGGACGGGCAGATGACGCTGGAGCTGGAACAGGCCCTTCAGCGGCTGAAGGATCAGGAAAATGAAGGGGACGGCGGCGAGGAGAGCGCCGCGGAGGAGCCGGTATGACCGCCCTCAAGGTGCTGCTTATTATCGTTCTGGTGTTGCTTCTTATTTCACTGATCCGGCTGGGCGGGCAGGTTCGGTACAGCGAGGACGGACTGCTGGTGCGGCTGATCGCCGGACCGCTGCGCATTACGCTCTATCCCGCGAAGCCCAAAGAGAAGAAGCCGAAAAAAGAGAAAAAGCCGAAGCAGAAAAAGGCAAAAAAAACCGATGAGCAGCCCGGCGGAGAGAAGCCGGAGCCCAAGGGCGGTATGCTAAAGCTCTTCATGGAGATGCTGCCGGTCATCGGCGAGGCGGCGGGCGCGCTGAAGCGAAAGCTGCGCATCGACGACCTGACGGTCCACCTCACGTGGGCCACGGACGATCCGGCGAAAACGGCGCTGGGTTTTGGCCGGGCCAACGCGATATTGGGAATGATATGGCCGGTTTTCGACCATAATTTTAAAGTAAAGAAGCATGATCTTGGGGTCGCGGCGGATTTTGACCAGAGCCGCCCCACCGTGTACTGCAATGCGGCGCTGACCATGACCGTGGGCCAGCTTGTGGCCTTCGGCCTGCGGTTCGGGATCAAGCTGCTGGTCATATGGAGCCGGAACCGGAAGGGTCCCGCGAAAAAACAGGAGGTTCAATCATGAGTGAGAACAATCATCCCATCACTGATCTGATGCAGACCACCATGTCCAAGATCCGCGAGATGGTGGACACCAACACCGTGGTGGGTCAGCCCATCACCACCGTCGACGGCGTGACCCTCATCCCGGTGTCGAAGCTGTCCTTCGGCTTTGCCTCCGGAGGCTCGGACTTTGCCGGGAAGAGCCAGCAGACGGGCAAGAACTTCGGCGGCGGCGCGGGCGCCGGCGTCAATGTGACCCCGGTAGCCTTTCTTGTGGTAAAGGACGGCAATGTGAAGCTGCTACCCGTGGCGCCTCCTCCCGCCGATACGGCCGGCCGCGTGGTGGAGATGGTGCCCGAGATGTTCGACAAGATCACCGGCTATCTGGATAAGAAAAACGAGGATAAGAGCGAATTTTAAGGGCAAACTACTCCCATCTGAACTTCGGATGGGAGTTGACCCTTTTTGCGCAGAATTGCCCTGTATCTGACGGCTCTGGCCGTGATGGCGGCCCTGATCTCCCCGACGGGAGCAGTGTCGACCTCCGCGTCCTCCGCCATTTTGATGGATCTGGACAGCGGCCGGGTGCTGTACGAGCACAACGCTGACGACATCCGGCTCATCGCCAGCATCACCAAGCTGATGACGGCGCTGGTGGCGGTGGAGCGGGAGCCAGACCTCTCCCGGGAGATCACCGTCCGGGCGGAGTGGCTGAACACCGAGGGCTCCATGATCTACCTGCGGGCGGGGGAGACCGTCACCATGGAGACGCTGCTGTACGGGCTGCTGCTGGAGTCGGGCAACGACGCGGCCATGGTCATCGCCTGCGCCTGCGCGGGCAGCGAGGCGGCGTTTGCGGCGCTGATGAACGAAAAGGCGGCGGAGCTGGGCATGACCCGCTCCCGGTTCGCCAATGCCAGCGGTCTGAATGCGGATAACCACTACTCCACAGCCCGGGACATGGCGAGGGCGGCGGCAGCCTGCCTGAAAAACGAGACGCTGGCGAAGATTTGCGCGGCGAAGTCCGTCACCGTCGGCGGGCGGACCTTTACGAACCACAACCGCCTGCTGTCACTGTACGACGGCTGCGTGGGCATGAAGACAGGCTACACCCAGCGGGCGGGGCGGACGCTGGTGTCCGCCGCCCGTCGGGACGGGCAGACGCTCATCGCCGTGACCCTCAACGATCCGGACGACTGGAAGGATCATGCCGCCCTGCTGGACTACGGGTTTGAGCACTACCCGGCAAAGCAGCTCGCCCGGGTGGGCGAGGTGGTGGGCTGCGTCCCGATAGAGGGTAGTCTGGTCCGCTTTGCGGACATGGCCGCCGGGGCGGACTTCTGCTATCCGCTGACGGAGGGAGAGTGCGCCGAGGTGCGGGTGGAGTACGCCGACCTCGCCGCGGCCCCAGTCTTTGCCGGGCAGACGGCGGGGCGGATGGTCTATACCGTCAACGGCGAAGAGGTCGGTTCGGTAGAGCTGCGGTACGTCCAGACGGTGCGGCGGGACATTTTCCCGGAAAACCGCACGCTGCTCCAGCGGATATTGTCCGGTATTTTCGGCACGACGGTGACGGTGTCCGGCAGCGGCGTGGGACTGATTTGAAAGAAGAAGGGGGGCGGCGGCATGGAGGAGCGTTTGCAGAAAATTTTGTCCGGCGCGGGGATCTGTTCCCGCCGGAAGGCGGAAGAGTACCTGACCGCAGGGCGTGTAAAGGTAAACGGCGTCACAGCGTCTCTGGGTGATAAGGCCGATCCGGAGCGGGACGTGGTGGAGGTGGACGGCGCAGCCGTCACCTCGCCCGCCGCCCATACATAC
>CAKUKL010000257.1 GCA_934662925.1 uncultured Oscillospiraceae bacterium
GAGTATATCCTTCGCTATGTCCTCAGTGAGAACGGCATTGACCCGGACAAGGACGTGACCATCCTGTTTGCCGACGCCACCGAGGTCACCCAGAAGCTCATGACCGGTGAGGCCGAGGTGGCCATGCTGCCCGTCCCCGCCGCCACCGCCGCCATCATCAAGAGCGAGGGCAAGGTCCGCGCCGCGCTGGACATGACCGAGGAGTGGGACGTCCTGAACACCGGCAGCCAACTCATCATGACCGCCGTGGTGGCCCGGACGGAGTTCATCGAGCAGCACCCCGACGCCGTGTCTCTCTTCCTTGATGAGTATGCCGCGTCCATCGACTATGTGAACAACAACCTGGACGACGCCGCCGAGCTGGTGGCGGGCTTCGGCATCACCCCCTCCGCTCCCATCGCCAAGCAGGCCATCCCCCAGTGCCACCTGACCTATATCGCCGGGAAGGACATGGCCCCCGCCATCTCCGGCTACTACGACATCCTCTGGCAGGCCGACCCCGCCGCGGTGGGCGGCTCCCTGCCCGACGACGGCATCTACTATGTTCCCTGACGCCGCCAAAAAGCTCATAAAAATCATCATACCCCCGGCCTTCTGGCTGGGGGTATGGTCGATTGCGGCCCTTCTGGTGGGACGGGATCTGCTGCTTCCCACGCCGTGGGCGGTGTGGCGGGAGCTGACCCGGCTGGCCGGGACGGTCTCCTTCTGGCTGGCCGCCCTGTCCACGCTGGGGCGCATCTTCGGCGGGCTGCTGCTGGGCTGCGCGCTGGGGACGGCGCTGGGCTGCCTGACCTACCGCTTCCGCTGGGCACGGCTCCTGCTGGCCCCGGCCATCCGGGTGGTGCGGGCCACGCCGGTGGTGTGCTTCATCCTGCTGGTCTACCTGTGGGTGGCCCGGGCCAATATTCCCGGCATGATCGCCGCCCTCATGGTGATGCCCGTCATCTGGAGCAGCGTGGACACCGGCCTGTGCGCCGCCGACCCACAGCTGCTGGAAATGGCCCGGGCCTACCGCTTTTCCCGGTGGAAGACCGCCCGGCTCATCTACATACCCTCCCTGCGGCCCTTTTTCGCCAGCGGCTTCCTGACGGCCATGGGCCTTGCGTGGAAGTCCGGTGTGGCGGCGGAGGTCATCTGCCCGCCCAAGCTGGCCATCGGGATGGAGATCTCCCACGCCCGGACGGCGCTGGAGACGCCGGAGCTTTTCGCGTGGACGCTGGTCATCATCGCGCTGTCGCTGGGGCTGGAGCGTCTGCTCCGGCGGCTGCTCAACGGAAAGGGGGCGGCGGTATGATCCGCGTCCGGGATCTGTCCCTGTCCTACGGGGACAAGGCCGTGCTGGAGCACTTTTCGCTGGACATCCCGCTGGACGGCCTTACCGCCCTCACCGGGCCGTCCGGCTGCGGCAAGACCACCCTGCTGCGGGTGCTGGCCGGGCTGGAAACACCCCAGAGCGGCTCTGTCACCGGCCTTGACCCGAAGCGGACGGCGTTTCTGTTTCAGGAAAACCGCCTGCTGCCGTGGCGGACGGCGGCGCAGCACATCACCGACGTGCTCCCCCGGGAGCGCCGGGGGGAGGCGGCAAAGTGGCTGGCCTTCGCCGAGCTCACCGGCGAGGAGGACCACCTGCCCGGTCATCTGTCCGGCGGCATGGCCCGGCGGCTGGCGCTGGCCCGGTGCGCGGCGCTGGGCGGGGACGCGCTGCTGCTGGACGAGCCCTTCACCGGCGTGGATCAGGAACGCCGGGGCCGCATTCTGGACCGTTTGCAGGGACTGGGCACGCCGGTGCTGCTGGCCTCTCACGAGCCGGACGTGCTGGCCCGGTGCGGCCATGTCATCGAGCTGACCGGCACGCCGCTGGCGGCGGTATGACCGAACAGCTTTAGACCTCGGCAATCACGAGATTGCCGAGGTCTTTTCTGCTCATTCCAGCCCCAGCAGGCGGCCCAGCGACGCGGCGGCAAAGCACACCGCCAGTCCCAGCGCCGTGGGCAGCAGGACAGCTAAAGCCGTCCATTTCACGCTCTTCGTCTCCCGGTACACCGTCAGGCAGGTGGTGGAGCAGGGCCAGTGGAACAGGGAGAACAGCATGGTACACACCGCGGTGGATACCGTCCAGCCCTGCTCCGTCAGCAGCATCCGGAGGGCGGACAAATCGCCCATCTCCACCAGCGTCCCGGCAGACAGATAGGCCATGAGCATCACGGGGATGACGATCTCGTTGGCAGGCCAGCCCAGCAGAAATGCCATGAGGATCACGCCGTCCAGCCCGAAGATCCGGGCAAAGGGGTCGAGGAAACCGGTACACCGGCTCAGCAGGGACACGCCGCCGGGGGCGGCGTTGGCCAGCACCCAAATGACCACCCCAGCCGGGGCCGCCACCGCCGCCGCCCGGCCCAGCACGAACAGTGTCCGGTCCAGCACGGAGCGCACTAAGATCTGCCCCACCCGGGGCTTCCGGTAGGGCGGCAGCTCCAGCGCAAAGGAGGTGGGCATCCCCCGGAGCACCGTGGCGGACAGCAGGCGGGAGCACAGCAGTGTCCCCGCCACCCCCAGCACCAGCACCGCCAGCAGGATGCCCGCCGCCTGAAGGGAGCGGAGCGCGCCTCCCTCCCCGCCGATGAAAAACATGGTGATGAGGGCGATCAGGGTGGGAAACTTGCCGTTGCACGGCACCAGCGAGGCGGTGAGAACGGCGATGAGCCGCTCCCGGGGGCTGTCGATGATGCGGCAGCCGGTGACGCCGCAGGCGTTGCACCCCAGCGACATGCACATGGTCAGCGCCTGCTTGCCGCAGGCCCGCGCCCGCTGGAAGGCGTGGTCCAGCACGAAGGCCACCCGGGGCAGGTAGCCCAGATCCTCCAGCAGTGTGAACAGCGGGAAAAAGATGGCCATGGGCGGCAGCATCACCGCCACCACCCAACTGAGCACCCGGTACAGGCCGTCCAGCAGCACGCCCCGGAGCC
>CAKUKL010000258.1 GCA_934662925.1 uncultured Oscillospiraceae bacterium
GTCTCCTGTCCTCCGGCCACGTTGCTGCCGGTGACGACGGCGACCTTCGCGCCCAGACGGCCGAACTCCAGCGCCGCCGCGCGGCCCATGCCGGTGGCTCCGCCGGTGACGACGGCCACCTTTCCCTTGATATCTGCTGCCATCTTACAAAACTCCTTTCATGATGTCGTGTTTTCAGTTTTTTATTGTTCTGCGGTTGTTTCCGGTTTTTTGGTATGCCGAATGAGATCCTGTTCTTCCAGCTCGCGTACCTCATCCTTGAAAAACTGCCGCACATATTCCAGCAGACAGTTCGCCGCATGGTTGAAGGTAAAGCTCCTATGATACGCAAGACCGATGACTGCCTTAGGAATATCGTCCATGATATACGCCATATGGATCTCATCGGCGCTGTCCGGAAATATCCGCCGGATCTTGAGCAGCTGGGGCACCGGCATAAAGGACACACCGGAATTGAGCCGTAGCAGGTGGTAGATCAGAGCTGAACTCTCCACCTCGTAGGCAACCTCCGGCTCAAACCCGCGGCTCAGGCAGAGCTCTTTCAGCTCGCTGAGGTTCATTCGGGAGGAATCGCAGATAAATTTCTCGTTCCGCAGGTCGTCCAGCCAGATACCGTCCCGCCCGGCCAGTGGGTGCTTCGCGTTCATCAGCAGCACGTAATCCTGACGTCCCAATTCCAGATAACGGATGTTCTCATTCTCGGGAGGCCTGTTGCTGATGATGATGTCCGCCGACTGATCCAGCAGTTTGTCCGCCACGTCGTCGTAGGGACAGCTGAACTGACGCAGGCCCACATCGGGATATTTCACAGTGAAATCCCGAAGCATGTCCGGAAGAAAGTCGTCCACGCAGCAGCCGAGTCGCAGCACATGCTGGTTGGTCTCGTACATCCGCTGAATGGTCTGCGTCCCCTTGGCAAGCTCGTGGAAGGCCAGCTCCACACTGCCCAGGAACACCCGGCCGTACTCATTGAGCAGTATCTTACCCTTTCGGTGCTCGAACAGCGGGACGCCAAGCTCTTCTTCGAGCCGCGCTATGCTTTTGCTCAGGTTCGGCTGAGTCACAAAAAGCTTCTCCGCCGCCTTCGATACGTTGCCTGTTTTCGCTACTGTCTGGAAATATCGCAGCTGAGTCAGATCCATAGGCCGGCACACTCCTTTCCCTCAGTCTCAAAAAGAAATATCGCTGGAGTTATATTCTGGCTGTATTCTACTCCAGCTGCTTTGATTTTTCAAATGCAGTTTTTGCAAAACTTATATCGCAGCAGTTATATATTCTGACATAAGGAAACGCGCAGGCGTCAGCCTGCGCGTACTTCTCACAAAATAATACAGATCAACCCGCCGGAGCCCTCGTTGATGATCCGCTGGAGGGTCTCCCGGAGTTTTTCCCGGGCGTCCTCCGGCATCCGCTTGAGCTTGCTTTGGAGATCGTCCCCCACCAGTTCGTGGAAGGAACGGCCGAAAATGTTGGAGTCCCAGATCTTCCCCGTGTCCCCTTCGAACTGCTGGAGCAGGTAGTCCACCATCTCCTCCGACTGCTTTTCCGAGCCCATGATGGGTGATACTTCGGTCTGAATGTCCGCCTTCATCATATGAATGGACGGTGCGGACGCCTTCAGCCGGACGCCGTAGCGGCCGCCCTGCTTGACGATTTCCGGCTCTTCCAGCACCATTTCCTCCGGATCCGGGATCACAATGCCGTAGCCGGTGGCTTCCACCTGATCCAGCGCCGCCGCCACCTTGTCGTACCGGGATTTCATGGCGGCAAGCTCGGTCATGAGCTTCATCAGGTCGCCGTCGTCGGCGATCTCCATGCCGCACTGCTGGGACAGCGTGCCGTAAAAGAGGGCCCGGGGCACCTCCAGCGTCGCGGTGGCCACGCCGGTCCCCATGTCCATCTTTCCGATGGACGCAGTGCTGACCTCCTCACGCTCTCCCATGGCCTCCACGGCCCGCGTCAGATCCCGGAGCCGCCGCAGATGAACCGTCTCCTCCCGGATGACGGAGAACAGGCCGCTTTTGATTGGGTGCTCGAAAGGCAGCGCGTCCACCCACGCCGGGAGATAGAGGTCCAACTCCTTCATGGGAAATTCGTACAGCACGCCCTTGATGATGCTGCTCACCGTTCCCTCATCCAGTGTCAGGCAGTTGACCGCAAGGCAGGTCACGTCGTATTTCTCCGCGATGGCGGCGCGCAGACTCTGGGCCTGCTCCGACTGGGGATAGGCGGAGTTGAGCAGCACGACGAAGGGCTTCCCCAGCGTTTTCAGCTCGTCGATGACCCGTTCCTCCGCTTCCACGTAGTCCTCCCGGGGAATGTCGGTGATGGTGCCGTCGGTGGTCACCACTACGCCGATGGTGGAGTGCTCGGCAATGACCTTCTGGGTGCCAAGCTCCGCCGCCTGGGTCATGGGGATCTCGTGGTCGAACCACGGCGTGGTCACCATCCGGGGCATACCGCCCTCCGTCGGCCCCATGGCCCCCGGCACCATGTAGCCCACGCAGTCGATGAGCCGCACCGACAGCACCGCGCCGTTGTCCATGGTGATGTCCACCGCTTCCTCGGGGACGAATTTCGGCTCCGCCGTCATGACCACCCTTCCGGAGCCGCTCTGGGGCAGCTCGTCTCTGGCCCGGTCGCGGCGATAGACGTTATCGATCTCCGGCAGCACCAGCGTCTCCATAAAGCGCTTAATAAACGTGGACTTCCCCGTGCGCACCGGGCCGACCACGCCGATGTAGATATCCCCGTTGGTCCGCAGGGTGATGTCCTCATAGATTTTGCGGTTTTCCACTGCAATTCCTCCTCGCCGCATTTTCCTTACATCCTATGGGGATAAGCTTCGGAATATGCCAGCGGAACGAGTATCAAAAAGAAAAACCCGGCGGCAACCGCCGCCGGGGCTCCGTTTTTATCGGCATCTCGGGATGAGCAGCAC
>CAKUKL010000259.1 GCA_934662925.1 uncultured Oscillospiraceae bacterium
GCCGCGGGGGTGTTGGACAAAGAGCCCTGGAATGCGCCCACTGCCGTCCGGCAGCAGTTTACGACGTACAGTTCTTTCATAATGCAATACCTCCAAAAAAGTAAAATCACAAGGGATCGAAGCATCACAAAAATTATATACCCCGGTATCAAAAAAATCAACAGGAATCGGAGAGAATTTAGCAGGTTAACTAACTTTCATTCATTGAATTTTTCGCGGCGAAAAGTTTCCAAAACATAAATAAATGAAAAAGCGATGCACCGCTGCATACAAAACGCGGCGGTGCATCGTTCAGGCGGCAAATTGGAACAGCTCGGACAGGCGGAAGCTGCTGGCGGTATACAGCAGCATCACCAGATCGGGCTGGAGGTCGGAGAGCTCCGCGAGGAGGTCGCCGTCGTAATACCGCAGGTCCACGGTGACCAGCTCCCCGCAGGACAGGGCCAGAAACGGGGCCAGTGCGCAGGAGAAGGAGTCCCGGATGAGGACGATCCGCGGGCCGTCCGGGTTATTTTCGTTGGTCATGACGGAAATGCCGTAGTCCCCTCCGGAGTAGTAGGTGTAGGGGTTGCCGCCGAACCAGTCCTTTTCGGTCAGGCGCTCTTCAAAGCACAGGGCCTCGTTGAAATCCCCGGTGCGGACGGCGCTCTGGGAGGGGATGGAATAGGTAAAGTTTGTGTCGAATTTGGGGGAAAACACGGTGAAATCGTCGGTCCCCGCATAGAGGGAGCCCACCCGCTTGCCCTGACTGCCCAGAAACCAGCCCTCGTACACCGTGAGGTCGTAGCTGTTCAGGTCGGTGTAAGTCTCGTCAGCGGCGAAGCCGTACCGGCGGCCCAGCTCGTCTGCCAGCGTCTGATAGGCAAAAAAGGCCCCCTCCGGCTTCCAGTGGTGGTCGGTGCGGAAAAACAGCTCGTTCCAGCGGCCGCTGTCCGCAAAGGCCGGGCGGAGGTCGAAGGTGTCCACCCCGGCGGCGTCCACCGCGGCGAGGTAGGCGTCTGCCGTCTCGTTGCCGTACTCCTTCAGGCCGGAGGGCAGCAGATCCTCGTCCGTCCGCAGCTTCTGGGGGGCGGCCACGGCCAGAAAGGGAATGCCCCGGGCCGCAAGCGCCTCCGCGAAGTCGGCGGTGTTTTTTGCCTGCTCCGTGGGGGCGGTATACTGGTTGTCCAGCCCGCAGAAGGTCAGCGCCCCGTCCCGGAGCTTCGTCACCGTGGTGTCCGACGACACGTCGGCCACCGTTCTGCGGCCGGTGAGCCGCTGAATGCCGCCGTAGAGCTGGATAAACAGGTGGGAGCGGTCCAGCGCGTCGTTGAGGGCGGTCTCCATATGACCGGCCACGTATCCCGCCTTGGCGGGAAGGGAGCGGTCGGCGTCCTCCGCCTGCCCGGCCCACCCGGCGGCCAGCTGGGCCTTTACCTCCGGCAGACCCAGACAGGTGAGGGCCAGCATCCCTGCCAGAACGGCCAGAAACAGCACGGCGGTGATGGTGTTGGTACGCTTCATGGGGACGCCTCCTCAGAATTGAAAGTAAATAAAGGGATTGTAGGTCTGCTTCACCAGATAGGACGCCGCCGCGGCGAACAGGGCGATGAGGGCCAGCGACAGCAGCACCGACCACACCGGGGCGAGGCGGCTCCGCTCCGCTTTTTTCCGGAGCCACCCGGCGAAAGGGGCGGCGAAGAGCAGGGCGGCGGCGAGAAACACGATGTTTTCCCGGAAATAGAAGCCCGCCAGCGCCTCATACCCGCCGTTTGCCCCGAGCATGGCGGCCAGATACCGCCCGGCGGCGGTCAGGCTGTCCGCCCGGAAGAGCACCCACGCGAAGTTGACGGCCAGCATGGTGTAAAGGTGCTGGAGCGGGCGTGGCCAGCTCCGGCCCAGATGGAGGAACTTTTCCAGTGCCAGCAGCACAAAGTACAGCAGGCCCCAGCACAGGAAGGTCCAGTTCGCCCCGTGCCAGATGCCGGTGAGCAGCCACACCACCAGCAGGTTCCGGGCCAGCTTGGCCGTGCCCGCACGGCTGCCCCCAAGGGGGATGTAGACGTAGTCCCGGAACCAGGAGGACAGGGAGATGTGCCACCGCCGCCAGAATTCGGAGACGCTCCGGGAGATGTAGGGCCACTGGAAATTCTCGTCAAAGTGGAAGCCGAACATACGGCCAAGGCCGATGGCCATGTCGGAGTAGCCGGAAAAGTCGTAGTAAATTTGCAGGGTGTAGCACACCGAGCCCAGCCACGCGAAGGCGGCGGTGGGCGCGTCGGCTGAAAAGGCCGCGTCGGCCACGGCGGCCAGCTGGTTGGACAGCAGCACCTTTTTGGCAAGGCCGATGAGGAACCGGTGGACTCCCTCGGAGAAGTCCGCCCAGTTTTCCCTCCGGTGAAGCAGCTCGTGGGCCACCGTCTGGTACTTGACGATGGGCCCGGCCACCAGCTGGGGGAAGAGGGAGACGTACAGGCCAGTATACAGCGGGTTTTTCTGCACCTCTGCGTCCCCCCGGGCCACGTCGAAGACGTAGCTCATGGCCTGAAAGGTGAAGAAGGAAATGCCAATGGGGAGGGTGATGTTTACTGCGGGCAGGGGAATGCCGAGATTTTGCAGCACGGACACGGTGAAGCCCAGATATTTGAACACGAACAGCAGAGAGAGGTTGCAGATCACCGCCCGCGTCACCGCAGGGCGGACGCTGCGGCCCCGTTCCCGGGCCCGGCCCGCCCAGAGGCCCAGCAGGTGGTTCATCAGGATGGAGACCACCATGAGCAGCAGGGCGCGGCCCGCGCCCCAGCCGTAGAAAAACAGGGAGGCCAGCAGCAGGAAGAGGTTCTGCCCCAGCCGCCATCGCCGCAGGGGCAGGTAGTACACCAGCAGCACCGCGGGCAGGAACGCGAACAGGAACACGGAGCTGGAAAACAGCATGGCGGGGCCTCCTTTCTCAGTAATG
>CAKUKL010000260.1 GCA_934662925.1 uncultured Oscillospiraceae bacterium
GCCCAGATGGTCTTGCCTGCCAGATCGGCCACGGAGCTGACGGTCTCATTGCCGCCGCTCTCCAGAATGTGGAGCACGCCCAGCGTGCCCAGCGCGATGATCTTCACGCCGCCGTCGGTCTTGTTGTAGAGGTTGACCGCCACGTTGGAGGCCACGGTGGCGATGTCAAAGGCGGGGTCGGAGCCGGTGAGACCGGCAACCAGCTCGCTGTTGTCAGCGGCGATGGTGTACTCATAGTGGTTGACGGTGGCGTCCGCGTCGCTGTCGGAGAGAAGCTTGGCCGCGCCGATGCCGGTGGGGCCGGACAGGACGGCGAGACGCACGTCCTCGCCCATGGCGGGGGCGGAGGGCTCCGCGCTGGGCGTCTCGGAGGGCTCGGCGGACTCGGTCACGCTGTCAGAGGGGGAGACGCTGGGCTCCTCCGCGCTCTTTTTGCAGGCGGTGAGGGCGAACACCATGGACAGGGCCAGCAGCAGGGCCAGCAGTTTTTTGTGTTTCATTGCAGAGATTCCTTTCCTTTTTTCATTTTGAAGTTTAATGATTCAATTTTTCCCGGCAGAGGATGTGGATATGCTTCCCCTCCCGGCGGATGACGCCGTCCCGTTCCAGCGCCTCGAAGGCCCGGTACAGGGTGGCCCGCCCGACGCCGATGCGGGCGGAAAGCTGGGTGGCGGACATGGACACGCAGTCCGTCTCCCCGGCGGCGGACAGCAGGTACTGGGCCAGCTTGCGCTCGGCGCTTCCGGCGGACACGGCATCCAGCCGGGAGCTGAGAAACTGAATGCGGCCGGACAGGTAGCGCACGTAGTTTTCCGCGAACTCCGGGCTTTCCCGGAGGAGCTGAGCGACGTTTTCCTGAGGCAGCAGCACCAGCGCGCAGTCCGTCAGGGCGGTGAGGGTGGTGGCGTAGCCCTCGCTGCCGGTAAACAGCGCCGCCGCGCCGAACACGTCTCCCGCCGCCAAGGTGGACACCACCAGCGCGTCCTTGCTCACCCGGATGCGCCCCTGAAGCAGCACGCCCAGACACCGCCGGAAGCGGTGGGGGGTGTATACCGTGTGCCCCCGGGGGACGGTCAGATGCTCCGCGCCGGACAGCAGTCGCTCCATCGGCTCCGGCCCTGCGTCCCGGAACAGCCAGTGCTCCGATAATCTGCGTATATCCTCCATACTACTCTCCAAAACTGTTTCATTTGAGACAGTTTGATTATAGCGGCGGCGGTATGCCCTGTCAAGTGCAAAATATCCCCGGTAAAGAGGCGGGAATTGTTTACAATTAGGACTTGCTTTTGGGCGGAGCTCTGGGTTATACTACCCCTGTTGCAAAAGTTGACATAATCTGACGCTGCCCCCGAACCGGGGCGCGTTTTGAATAAGGAGCTGCTCTCCATGGCCACCCGAACCACCAGCCCCAGCCGCGGCACGCGGAAAAAACAGAAAAAACGCAATCCGTTCTTCAGCTTTCTGAAGTTCCTCTATATCGTGATCGTCATCCTGTCCATCATCATTGTGGGCCTGTTCATCGCCTACAAGGCCTTCATCCGGCCGCCGGATGTGGAGGATCAGGTGACCTTCCCCGTCACCTCGCCGGAGCCGGGCGATACGGCCCAGCCCTCCGCCGCGCCGGACGCTTCGGAGAGCCCGGAGCCGTCCCCCACGCCCACCCCGGTGGTCTACACCCGGCGGGAGGGCGTGTATACCTGCCTGCTGCTGGGCGTGGCGGACATGGGCGGGTCGGACACCATCATGCTGGGCTGCTTTGACACCAACAACAAGACCGCCTCCCTCATCTCCATCCCCCGGGACACGCTGGTGCGGTATGACGGCAAGGACAGCAAGCTCAACGCCGTCTACGGCAAGGGCGGGGCGGAGGCCATGGTGGATCTGATCTCCTCCATGCTGGGCGTGCCGGTGGACTACTACATGACTGTCAACGTCAAGGCTTTCCGAAACATCGTGGATGCCATCGGCGGCGTGAACTTCACCGTGCCGGTGGATATGGACTATGAGGATCCCTATCAGGACCTCTACATCCACATCAGCAAGGGCTATCAGAAGCTGGACGGCAAGAAGGCCGAGGGCGTCATGCGCTGCCGCAGCTGCTACGCCAACGCCGATCTGGGCCGGGTGCAGACCCAGCGGGCCTTTCTCACCGCGCTGGTGAAGCAGACCATCACCGTGTCCAACGTCACCAAGGTCACGGAGCTGATCAACATCCTCAGCAAGTACGTCAAGACCAATATGCCGCTGGACACCATGGTGTACTTTGCCACCTCCGCCATCGGCATGGATCTGGATACCGCCCTGTCCACCGCCACCCTCCCCGGCAAGTGGAAGAGTCCCTACGAGCAGACGGATGCGGAAGCCGCTCTGGAGCTTGTCAACGAGCTTCTTCCGGTGTATACTGAACCTGTCACCTCTGACATCATGAATATCTACCATAAATAAAGGAGCGATCTGTCATGAATAAGACCATCACCGCCGCCGGCGCTCCCGCCGCTGTCGGACCCTACTGCCACGCCAAGCTTGCCGGGAACACCCTGTACTGCTCCGGCCAGCTGGGCCTCATCCCCGAGACCGGCGCTCTGGCCGAGGGCGTGGAAGCGCAGGCCAGGCAGGCGCTGGAAAATCTGGGCGTCATCCTGAAGGAAGCCGGCATGGACTACGCCGACGTGGTCAAGACCACCGTGTTTCTGGCTGACATCAACGACTTTGCCGCCATCAACGCCATTTACGCCGACTACTTCAAGGTCGAGCCCCCCGCCCGTTCCTGCGTGGAGGTCGCCGCGCTGCCCAAGGGCGGCCTGTTCGAGGTCGAGGCCGTGGCCGTCAAGTAAGTTTCCTCTTAAAATGCAAAAACAAGGCGGACGCCAGCGCGTCCGCCTTGTTTTTTGAGAGTGTCAAAAAC
>CAKUKL010000261.1 GCA_934662925.1 uncultured Oscillospiraceae bacterium
AATTGATCTGTTCCTCCAACACATCTCTGGTCGTTCCCGCGACGTCCGTCACGATCGCGCGCTCTTTTCCGACAAGGAGAAGGGCATTTATTATGTCCGCTTCAACATGGATGGTCTCATGCGGGGCGATTACAAATCCCGCATGGAGGGCTATGCCATTGGACGGCAGAACGGCTGGATGAGCGCGAACGACATCCGGGAGCTGGAGAATATGAACCCCATCCCCGATGCGGACGGCGGAAAGCTGCTGGTCATCCGGGACTCCTACTCCGATTCGCTGGCCCCCTTCCTGTCCACCCGGTTCAGCGAGGTGCACCTCTTCGACCCCCGGTATAACCGCACGTCCATCGCCGATTATGTGGAGGAAAACGGCATCGATCAGGTGCTGGTGCTCTATTCCGCGGCGAACTTTGCCACCGACGCCAGCCTGTTTCTGCTGGCCCGGTAAACAAAACAGAACGCCCGGCGGCGCTTCAAACAAGCGCCGCCGGGCGTTTTTCTGTCTCGAAATTTTATCCCCGGGTCTGGCCGTTTCCGTACACCACGTACTTGTAGCTGGTCAGCTCCTCAAGGCCCATGGGGCCACGGGCGTGGAGCTTCTGGGTGGAGATGCCGATCTCCGCCCCCAGCCCGAACTCAAAGCCGTCGGTAAAGCGGGTGGAGGCGTTGTGGTACACCGCGGCGGCGTCCACGCCGTCGAGGAATTTCGCGGCGGTGCCGCCGTCTTCCGTCACGATGCACTCGGAGTGCCGGGTGCCGTGGGCGGCGACGAAGTCCATTGCCTCGTCCACGCCGGACACCACCTTGACGGCGAGGATGTAGTCGCCGTACTCGCTGTCCCAGTCGGCGTCGGTGGCCGGGGTGACGGCCGCGCCCAGAATGGCCTGGGTCTCGCCGCAGCCCCGCAGCTCCACATGCCGGGCGGCCAGCACGGCCTGCGCCTTCGGCAGGAAGTCCGCCGCGATGGCCCGGTCCACCAGAATGCACTCGGCGGCGTTGCACACCGACGGGCGGGAGCACTTGGCGTTCTCGATGATGTTCACCGCCATGTCAAAGTCGGCGTCCCGGTCCACATACACGTGGCACACGCCCTCTCCGGTGCGGATGACGGGCACGTGGGCATTGGCGGTGACGGCCCGGATGAGCCCCGCACCCCCCCGGGGGATGAGCACGTCCAGATATTCTGTCAGGTCCATCAGCTCCTGCGCGGACTTGCGGCTGGTGTCCTGCACGAGGGCAAGGCAGTCCCGGGGCAGCCCCGCGGACTCCACTGCGTCCCGCATGATGGACATGAAGGCGGAGTTGGAGCGGAAGGCCTCCTTGCCGCCCCGGAGGATGACGGCGTTGCCCGCCTTCAGACACAGCACGGCGGCATCCACCGTCACGTTGGGCCGGGCCTCGTAAATAATGCCGATGACCCCCAGCGGCACCCGCCGCCGGGTGAGGAGCAGGCCGCTTTTCAACGTGTCACGCCGGGTGACCTCGCCCACGGGGTCGGGCAGGGCGACCACCTGCCGCACGCCCTCCACGATGCCCTCCATCCGGGCGGGGGACAGGGCCAGCCGGTCCAGCAGGGCCTGCGTGAGCCCCGCCTCCCGGCCCGCGGCCAGATCGGCCTCGTTGGCGGACAGCACCTCGTCCATCCGCTCGGTCAGGGCGCGGGCAATGGCCTCCAGCGCCCGGTTTTTCTCTTCCGTGGTGGTCACGGCCAGTCGGCGGGACGCGTCCCGGGCGGCCAGACCCTGCAATTCAATGGCAGTCATGTGTTGTCCTCCTTATCGCGCGGCGCAGAAGCGGGTGCCGATGTCCGCCCCCGCCGCGATGTCGTAGATCTGCTCCGGGGCGCTGCCGTTGGTGATAACCATGTCCACCCCGGCGGACATGGCGATCTCCGCCGCGTCCAGCTTGGTCTGCATCCCGCCGGTGCCCCGGGAGGTCCCGGCCCCCCCGGCGGAGGCCCGCAGCTCCGCCGTGACGGCGTCCACCCGGCTGACCAGCTTCGCGTCCGGATATTTGTGGGGGTCCTTGTCGTACAGCCCGTCGATGTCGGACATGAGGATGAGCAGGTCCGCCCGGCACAGCCGGGCCACGATGGCGGACAGGGTGTCGTTGTCGCCCAGCACCCGGGCCTGCCCGGTCTCGATCTCGGCGGAGGACACGGAGTCGTTCTCGTTCACCACCGGGATGCAGCCCGTCTCCATCAGGGCGTCGAAGGTGTTTTCCAGATGCTCCGCCCGGCGGGGGTCGGCCACGTCCTCGTCGGTGAGCAGGATCTGGCCCACGGTGGCGCCGTATTCGCCGAAGAGCTTATCGTATACGTGCATCAGTTCACACTGGCCAACGGAGGCCACCGCCTGCTTCATCCGCAGCTCCGTTGGCCGCTCCTTCAGCCCCAGCTTGCCCGCCCCCACGGCGATGGCGCCGGAGGACACCAGAATGATCTCGTGCCCCTGCCCGTGCAGATCGGCCAGCGTCATGGCCAGCCGGTCCATGGCGTGAAAGTTGATGCTGAAGTTGTCCCGGGTCAGGGTGGAGGTGCCCACCTTGACCACGATGCGCAGGTTCTGTCCCTCCATGTTGTTTTCCTCCAAAAGGGCGGGCCCTATGCCGCCCGCCGTATGGCCGGGCTGCTCCCATGGCGCGGGAGCGGCGGCCAGCCGCAGAATGTCTGCATTATATCCCTTTTTCTCCGCTTCGTCAATTTATCTTATTATCGCGGAACAGTGCGCTGCCTTTTCCATACCGCCGCGATAGAATTTCCAATATCAGAAAAAACGTAAAAAAGTTTTGATTTTTTGGTTTTCGCCTATTTTTGCCTTGTAATCTCGGCGTTGACAGTCTATAATGTCCCTGAGAAAAAACAGGGAGGCCTGCTTCGTGGTCAATATTGTTC
>CAKUKL010000262.1 GCA_934662925.1 uncultured Oscillospiraceae bacterium
CAGAATGGCGTCTGCCCGGCAGCGTACCTGCTCGGTGTCGAGGTCAATGTCCGTGATCTCGTAAATCTTCAGCGGCGTCAGCGACAGGGAAACCAGCGTGGCGATCTTGTCGCCTGCCTTCAGATCGGTCGTATCCCGGAGATCCTCGCCGATCTCCTTGACGCGGCCAATCAGGATGCCGCCGGATTTGCTGACCGGATCCTGAAACTTACCGCGATCCTCTACGATCCGGAGGATCTCAGCCGCGATTTTCTCCTTGTCGCCGCCGTTTTCCCGGTTGATCCGGCCAAAAGCGGTGGCCGTCGGCTGGAGTGCGATGACGTCGATCAGGATCTCGTTGCTGAAGATGCTCGGGTCATTGCTAATTTTTTCTGCCGCCTGCGGCAGAAGACCTTTGGGGGAGATCACCCGGTGGCTTCCGTATTTATCCCCACGCATTTGCAGCCCTCCTTTGGGTATGTTGACGATTGATGCGTTTGAACTTCGATCCGCTTTATGTAATTTGCAAGCGGCGCGCCAACTTATTTTTTTCTGCAAATACACAATTGGGCCGTTTTGCGGCCCCGGGGCGCAAAAAAGCGATACGCAAATGAATCGTTGATTCAATTACGTATCGCTTCGCGATTCAAAGATGAATCATCCGCCGGTCCCGTCAGCGGCGATCCCGTATTGCCGGAGTTTACGCACGATGGAGGGCTGGCTGACGCCCAGCATTTCCGCCAGCTTCCGGGTAGAGCTGTACTGGCTGTGATAAGCGCGGAGAATGCTCTCTTCTTGCTGGGCGAGAATGGCCCGCAGGGAGCAGCGCTCCAGCGACGGGCGGACCGCCGGTGTTTCCTGGCTGCCCTCGTCCCGCTCGTCAAAGGATTGTGCCGCCAGTACGTCCCGCACATCGATGACCTGTTTGTCGGAGGAGATCATCAGCCGCTGAACGAGATTCTGGAGTTCCCGGACGTTGCCGGGAAATTCCTGCTTTTCCAGAAAGGCCAGCGTATTGGGACTCAGCACCTTTTTCAGGCCGAATTCCCGATTGTAACGCTCCACAAAGTATTCGGTCATGGGCGCGATGTCCGCGCTCCGCTGCCGCAGGGGCGGCACCGTGATGGGGTAAACGTTCAGCCGGTAGTAAAGATCCTCCCGGAAGGAGCCCTGATGCACCATTTCCGCCAGATTCCGATTGGTGGCGGCCACGATGCGTGTGTTTACCCTGATGGGCGTCACGCCGCCCACCCGGACGATCTCCTTTTCCTGAATGGCCCGCAGCAGCTTGGCCTGAAAAAAGAGAGGGAGTTCTCCTACCTCGTCGAGAAAGAGGGTGCCGTTCTGTGCCATCTCCCACAGTCCCTTTTTACCTTTGGCGCTGGCGCCGGTAAACGACCCGCTCTCATAGCCGAACAGCTCGGATTCCAGCAGGTTTTCCGGAATGGCCGCGCAGTTGATCTTCACCATGGGGGCGGTTTTGCGCTCACTGTTCTGATGGATGATCCGGGCAATGATCTCCTTGCCGGTACCGGACTCCCCGTAGATCATCACATTGGATGGATAGTGGGCGACCTTCAGTGCGCGGCGAAGGGTGGCCTTTGCCTTTTCGCTGCGGAACACATAGCCGCCCGCAGCGGCATCCTCTGTTTCAGTCTCTGCTTCGCCTGTGCCGCCAGCTCGCAGTCTGCGCCGGTAGACAGAGTCCTGAATCTCCTTCTGCATGGCGCCCTGAAGCCACGGGAAGCGCCGCAGCAGTTCCAGCGTATAGTCGGCGTGCCCCTCCACAAATCCAGTGTAGGGGATGATCTGTACCTGCTTGCCCACGCTTTCCGCCGTCAGTGCGGCAAACTTGTAGTCGCATCCCAGCGTGGTGAAATAGATGGTCCCGCAGGGCTTGACCGCCATCAGGCTGACCAGTTCCGTATTATCCGAGCTGATGCAGTTGATCACCACGTCAAAACGGTTCAGAAGGTCGGCGGCTCTGGATGTAAAGGACTCTGCGTCGGTGGCATCCATAACGCGGATGTCGTCGAACAGGCCGGCCCGGGCCAGTGCGTGCTGTTCCTCCCGTGTCCGCACGATGCCGGTAAGACGGCCGCTGTCAGCTAGCTTGTCCCGGGCGGCGCAGCCGCACAGCAGGCCGATCTTGCCGCCCGCGCCCATGACAAGAACCCGCTGGCCGGGGCGTACCGTCTGGTGCGTACAGGCCGGGCAGCCGGCCACGTCCATGGCCGCGATGGAGACCCGCAGCGGAATGTCCGTAGGCCGCGCGACTACCGGCGAACCGGAATAGAGAATGGCCTGTCCCGTTACCTCCAGCTGAGCGGAAGCGTAGTCCACCGAGGAGATCTGCGTCAGCTTCAGGGGCGTTATGGACAGCGATACCAGCGAGATGACCTCGTCGCCGGGCTTGACGCCGTAGTGATTGGGATATTTCGGACCCATCTGGGATACGGTACCGTAAAGCATCCCGCCGGTATTGGTCACGGGGTTGTGAAGCTTACCCCGTTGCCGGATGATCTCCGTGACCCTCCGGCACAGGCGTTCCGGGTCTCCGTTGGCATATTCCCACATTTCATTGAAGCTGATCTGGTTGATGCTGATGATATGGACATCGACCAGCAGCTCGTCCTCGCGTAGGACCATGCTGTTGTCCACGGCCCATGCCTGCTGAGGTACGGCCTGCGCCGGCTCCAGCGATCGTCCGATCCCGAAGATATCCACAAGACCTGCTCCTTCCTGATGCTGACCTGCCCTTGTCTCGTCAGAGTTGGGGCGATTGCGGTTAATTGCTCCTCATTATACGCTGAAGCATGTGCATTGTCCACAAATTTTGGCATAAAAAGCTTCTCTCTTTTGTCGGCAAAATTGTAA
>CAKUKL010000263.1 GCA_934662925.1 uncultured Oscillospiraceae bacterium
CTTTCTTCACCCTGTTCGTGCTGCTGGGCGCGGCGGTGTCCGCGATCATCTTCTTTGTGGCCGGGCCGTTCATGACCATGATGGGCGCGCCCGCCCGGGCGGAAGCGGTGGCCTATCTCACCGCCGCCTGCTGGGGGCTGTTCTTCGTCTACGGCTACAACGCCTTTGCCTCCGTCCTCCGGGCCATGGGCAACTCCGGAACGCCCATGACCTGCGTGCTGGTGTCCGTTGTCACCAACATCGGGCTCGACATCCTGTTCGTGGGGCCGCTGGGCATGGGGACTGCCGGGGCCGCGTGGGCCACGGTCATTTCTCAGGGCATCAGCTGTGTGATGTGCTTTGCGTACCTGCTGGGCCACCGGGAATTCTTCTCCTTTCAGCGGGAGCTGCTGCGGATGCGGTGGGAGAAGATCCGGGTCATCCTGAAGCTGGGTATCCCCTGCGCCGTGCAGATGACGGTGGCGGGCATTTCGTGGCTGGTGGTCACGTACCTCATCAACGACTACGGCGCGGTGATCTCGGCGGCCAACGCCTACTCCGGCAAGATCAAGGACCTGTCCGGCATGTTCATCTCCGCCACGTCCACGGCGGCGGCTTCCATGGTGGCCCAGAATCTGGGCGCGGGGCTGTACGATCGGGGCAAAAAGGTGATGTACACCGCCATGCGGCTGGCCCTGTGCATGGCGGCGGTGATCATCGTGGTGGTGGAGCTGTTTGCGCCGGTGTTCGTCAGCGCCTTCACCAGCGACCCGGAGGCCGCCCGCTATGCGGTGCTTAACCTGCGGGTGGAGATCGTGGGCCAGATCTTTTACGCCATCTTCCTGGTTTATCACGCGCTGATGCTGGGGGCGGGGGACACCTGGTGGGTGTTCCTGTCGTCCTTTGCCAACTGCATCGTGTTCCGGGTGGTGCTGTCCATCCTGTTCGAGCATTTCTGGGGCGTGGAGGGCGTTTACGCCGCCTGCGCCATCGCGCCGTCCATATCCGTGCCTGTGGGCATGTATTATACGCGGTCCAACCGCTGGCGCAAGTCGCTGGCGAAGCCCGCGCGAGAGGGAGAATGAGTCAACATGGCTGAGTATAACAATTCCAACGGCGGAGGGAACAACGCCGACTGGGGCAGCTGGATCCCCATCGTCATCCTGTTCTGCATCCCCACGCCGGTGACGTGGATCATCGCGTTTTTCATGCTGGTGAACAAGCTGCGGGGGATGGGTTCCCCCAGAAACTGGTTCCGGGGCAACGTGAAGCGCCACCCCTACGACATCCAGCACGACGCGCAGAGCGGTGCGGAGTGGGAGCAGGTGAACTGGAACGATGCAGAGCAGAAGCGCCCGGAGGAGAATGCCGCCGGCCGCACTGGCGGCACCTACGGCGGGGCCCAGAAGACCGGGGCGGGGAAGCGCGTCACGGTAAACGGCGTGACCTACGAGAAAAAGTCCGGCGGCAAGAAGAACCCCGGGAAGAAAGCGCCCAAGCGGAAGGCGGCGAAGGAGTCCGGCCGGGGCCTCATCATCGGCGGCGCCATCGTGTCCGGCAGTTTCGGGCTGTTCTCTGTCGCTGTGCTGGTCGAGCTGATCCAGAGCATCGCGGGCGGCTGGTATTTTTACAGCGACCTCACGGGGTTCCTCTTCTGCCTGATGTTCCTGGCCGGAGGGCTGTGGATGCTGGGGGCCGGCGTGGGCATCAACCGCCGCACGGAGCGGTACGCCAACTATCTGGCCTACATCGGGGCCAACCGCGAGGTGTCGCTGGCCCACATGGCCGCCACCTTTGACGTGCCGGTGCGCAAGCTGTGCAAGGATCTGCGGCGGATGCTGTCCAAGGGCATCCTGCCCACCGGCTATCTGGATCTGGCGGAGGGTAAGCTGTTCCTGACGGAGATGGGCTACCGCCCGCCGGAGCCGAAGAAGGCCGAGCCCGCGCCGGAAAAGACGGCGGAGGAAGAGGAAAACGCCATCCTCCGGGAGATCCGGCAGGTGAACGACGAGATCCCCGGCGAAGAGATGAGCGCCAAGATCTACCGCATTGAGGAGATCACGGGGAAAATTCTGGACTACCAGAAGAGCCATCCCAACCGGGAGAGCCAGCTGCGGTCCTTCCTGAACTACTACCTGCCCACCACGCTGAAGATCCTGCGGGCCTACGCCCAGCTGGATGCGCAGGGCATCGAGGGGGAGAACATCTCCGCCGCCAAGGCCCGGATCGAGGGCATGATGGATCAGGTGGTGGCAGGCTTCGAGAAGCAGCTCGACAAACTGTTTCAGGATGATGCGTTGGACATCGCCTCCGACGTGGAGGTGCTGGAGAACATGCTGAAAAAGGACGGCCTGTCCGACGGGCAGGGGATGACCCTCGGCGGCTGAAAGCCGCCGAGGGTCAAAGGGCGAAGCCCTTTGAGATCCGCAGGGGCAAAAGCCCTTGCAACTGCTTCTTTTCTTTAAGAAAGAAGGAAAGGAACAGGTTTCGCCTGCGGGCGACCTTCTTTTTGCTCGCCCAAAAAGAAGGCAAAAATGCGCTTAGGGAGAAAACGCGGATTCGACTTCGAATGCGAAGGGCGCATTCTCGCTCATAGCGTTTTTCCCCCAAGACCCCTGCTTTTTTACGGGGGCGCAAGCAAGTAGTGCACCGTTCTATTTCCGGCGCGAGGTAACAGGACACGCGAAGCCGCTGATTATCGCTGCCGCTCCAATGGAGCTTGTTAAAGTTTGCCGGGCCATCAAAAAGCACCTACTTTGCAGGTTTGCTTGTGGGGCGGCGGCGCTAATAAGCACCAATATCGCAAGTCCGCACCAGCGCAGCGGCAGCGGAAAGAGAAGGACTGCGTCTTACCGAAGGGGTGTTCTATCG
>CAKUKL010000264.1 GCA_934662925.1 uncultured Oscillospiraceae bacterium
GATACAGGCGGCTCAGAACATCCCGCAGCTGCTCCTCTGTCTGAAACGGCGGGGTAAACCACCCTTTCTTCGAGAGGATGTTCTTTACGAGCCAGTCGGTGATCCCGGACTTGCCCTTGATGTAAAAGCAGGCGATGAATGTTCCGCCCGGCTTCAAGACCCGCCACGTTTCCCGAAAGGCCTTTTCCTTATCGGGGAAGGCATGAAAGCCGTTCATGGACAGCACGATGTCAAAAGACGCGTCGTCCATCGGCAGGCTGCCCACATCGCCCTGAACGCAGGATATGTTGGCGCATTCCCGCAGTCTCTGCCTTGCCTGCCCGATCATGTCCTCGCTGTAATCAAGGCAAGTGATGCGGGCGTCCGGCAGCGATTTCCATTTTCTTTCGGTAAATACGGCCGTTCCCACCGGCACGTCCAGCAACGCGCCCGCGAAATCATCCGGTATATAGGAAAGCACTCTGCGCGCGATCTCATTGTCATCCGTTCCGCTCCAGAACACTTTTACATACAGCCTGCTGAAAAAATTTCCCTGTGTGAGAACGTCGTCGTAGATGTTTTTTGACGCCTGATACGCCTCTTTGATCTTGTCTGCCATATCGTTTCTCCATGAAATATTGATTTTTTCCGCCGGTCGGGCGGCGGGCTTGTTGTGAATACACCGTACAAAGCTATCTACATCACCCATTTCAACCGAATGGGATACAGCTCAATGACGAAGTGCGGCGCTTCCATCCCGGTCGGCGGATGCGATCCGGCGAGGTCCACATGGACGGAGCCTATCGCCGTTTTTGCGAAATCATCCGGTTTGCCGCACACGACATACTGAGGGCCCGCATACTCAATATATCCGGACTTGTCAGGCTCGAGGGGCATCGTTTCAAGCGGCTTTTCAATGTCGATGCCCAGCCGGGCCAGATATTCCGAAAGCTCCGGATAAGCCGCTTTGATCTCGCTGACATAATTCCGGCAGTACGCGCAGTCGCATAAATCGCTCTTCTGAAGGTTTCTGTAAAACTCTTTTGTCTTCTCAATATTCAAAATGACCTCACCGCCTGTCCTGTTTTCCCGGCCCGCCTGTCACACATAAAACCGCCACGGGAAGTCCACCGCCTCCTCGGCGTAGTTGATGCCGATGCGCTTACCGCACTTCACGTCCGGCGGCAGCTCGTCCCCCGGGCAGGGCGGCAGGCCCGCGTCGCTCAGGCTGTCGCACAGGAACAGCTCCGGCGAGCCCCACGGCAGGCCGTTGAGGCCCCGGTCGATGTTCAGCGCGGCGCACAGCTTCCCCGGGCCGTTGAGCAGATTCTTTTTCTGATAGGCCGTCAGCTCAGACGCCTTGCAATGGAACCGGTTTTCTGCTAAAATATTTAAATTACCTCGGGCTTCGCCGCCCCGGATGAGGACCGCCGCGGGCTCTCCCTCCGGCTCGGTGACGAAGTTCAGGCAGCAGTGCAGTCCGTAGATGAGGTAGACGTAGGCCGTCCCCGGCGGGGCGAACAGGGTCTGCGTCCGGGCGGTTTTCCGGTAGTTGTAGGCGTGGCAGGCCTTGTCCACCCGGCCCACGTAGGCCTCGGTCTCGGTGAGCCGGACGCACAGCGTGCGCCCGCCGTACCGCCGCACCAGATACTTGCCCACCAGCGCCCGGGCCGTCTCCACCGTGTCCCCGGCAAAAAATGACTGGGGCAGGATCGCCATGCCGCCCATCTCCCTTCCTCCGCCGTCCGGCGGACTTTTTCTCAGTGTACCACGTTTTACAACCTTTGCAAACCCGGAGTTGAATCCCAATGAATGAAACCGTCCTGAAAAAACTCGCAAAACCCATGATCGTAGCCGCCACCCTGATCTGGGGCTCCACTTTCTTCATCATGAAGGACACGCTGGACAGCGTGGACCTCATGTTCCTGCTGGCCTTCCGCTTTACCTTTGCCGCCGTGGTGCTGTCGCTGGTGTTCTGGAAGCGGTGGAAGGCCGTCCGCCCGGCGGACTGGCTCCGGGGCACAGTGATGGGCCTGCTGCTCTTCGCGGCGTACACCGTACAGAACTACGGCCTGATGGGCACCACCCCCGGCAAAAATGCCTTTTTCACCGCCGTCTACTGCGTCATCGTGCCCTTCCTCTACTGGGCGGTGGACCGGCTGCAGCCCGATAAATTCAACGTGCTGGCCGCCGTGCTGTGCATCGCGGGCATCGGCTTTGTGTCCTGGGACGGGGGCTTTGCCCTCACCCGGGGAGATGTGCTCACCCTCATCAGCGGCCTGCTCTACGCCTGCCACATCACGGCGGTGTCGAAATTCTCCCGGAACCGGGACGTGATCATGCTCACCGTCATCCAGTTCATCGTGACGGCGGCAGGCTGCTGGGTCAGCACTCTGTTCGTCACCCACGGCTTCCCGGTGAACGGCCTGCCCGGCCGGGCATGGGCGGTGCTGCTCTATCTGGCCATCGCCGCCACCACACTGGCGCTGATGTTCCAGAACGTGGGGCAGAAGTACACCGATCCCTCCTCCGCCGCGGTGCTGCTCAGTCTGGAGGCCCCCTTCGGCGTGGCGTTCTCCGTGCTGTTCGGCGCGGAACAGCCCACCGGCTTCATGTATTTCGGCTTCTTCCTGATTTTCGTGGCCGTGGTGTGCTCGGAGACAAAATTCGACTTTCTGCGAAAAAAGAAAACGGCGGCGTAAACTGTATACTGACACGAACCCCCGGCGGCCACAGGCCGCCGGGGGTTTATAATTTTGATAATTTTTCAAGCAATTCCAGCGCAATGGGTTTGACTTCTGGCCTGCAAGCCCGAAACACTTCTACCACCCGTTCATTCTGGTATCGTTCAGATCCTGTAGAGA
>CAKUKL010000265.1 GCA_934662925.1 uncultured Oscillospiraceae bacterium
GACAAGGCCCTTGTCGGTGACTTCCATCACGCCCATCTCAGTGATGATCTTGGTGATGCACTTGACGGCGGTGTAGGGCAGCTTGCACTTCTTCAGGATCTTGGGGTTGCCCTTGGCGGTGTGCTCCATGGCGACGATGACGTTCTTGGCGCCCACCAGCAGGTCCATAGCGCCGCCCATGCCGGGCATCTTCTTGCCGGGGATGATCCAGTTGGACAGGGAGCCCTCCTCGTCAACCTCCAGACCGCCCAGAACGGTGGCGTCCACGTGGCCGCCACGGATCAGGCCGAAGGAAACGGAGGAGTCGATGAAGCTGCCGCCGGGGACGATGCCGGAGGGGGAGCCGCCGGCGTCCACGTCGTGGATGGGGTCGGGGTTCTCGCCGGCGGAGGCGGAACCGATGGTGCCGTTCTCAGCCTGGAGGGTCACATGGATGCCCTCGGGCAGGTAGTTGGGGACCAGAGTGGGCAGGCCGATGCCCAGATTGACCACGTCGCCGTCCTTCAGTTCCTTGGCGACACGCTTGGCGATAAAGCCTTTGATCTCAGATTTTTCCATTAGTACTTACCTCCCTCGACAACATAATCCACAAACACGCCGGAGGTGCGGACATCCTCGGGGGCGATGCCGCCCAGCTCCACGATCTCCTCGGCCTCGGCGATGACGGTGTCAGCGGCGGTGGCCATGACGATGTTGAAGTTACTGGTGGTGCCCTTGTACCAGACGTTGCCGTTCTTGTCGATCTTGTAGCCGGCGATGACGGCGAAGTCGGCATGGACGGGGGCCATCAGCAGGTAGTCGCGGCCATTGATGGTCTGCTTGCCCAGGCAGAGGGGGTTGTCCTCCACGATGGTGCCGACGCCGGTGGGGGTCAGCACGCCGCCGAGACCGGCGCCGTCGGCGCGGATCATCTCAGCCAGAGAACCCTGGGGAACCAGAATGACCTCGAGAGTGCCGTCCTGCATGGACTGGGTGGCGACCTCGGGGTTCAGACCGACGTGGGTAGCGATAAGCTTCTTGATCTGGTGGTTGTGGACCAGCTTAGCCACGCCGTAGTAATCTTCACCCATGGGGCCGCCGGGCATGGAAGCGTCGTTGCAGATCATGGTCAGATCCTTCACGCCGCTCTTGGACAGGGCGTCGATAAACTTGTGGGCGTTGCCGCAGCCCATGAAGCCGCCGAACATTACGGTGGCGCCATCGGGGATCAGCTTGACCGCCTCTTCGATGGATACGAATTTAGGCATTTTTATGACCTCCTGTTGAATGAATATAGAGAAGGATGGCCGAAAGGCCGGGCCTTCTGAGCCAGAAAAGCGATGGGACAAGCGCGTTTCCCTGTCCGGGGGCCGCAGCCTCCGGACAGGGAAGAATATGCAGTTGTCACATCTTGTTTGCCCCGCTGCGCAGAAGAGAGAGCATTATCCCTTGTCCGCCCCGCAGGGCAGGGGTTCCTCAAAGGGGGCTGGGTCTCAGCTTCGCTTCGGTCGGCGCGGGGCGTTTGCCACCGGCAAACCGCGCCCCCGTTGAAGGCGCGTCGGCGTCAGCCGATAAGGCATTTCCGCAGAAATGCCCGCGCCTTTTAGCACTTTTCGAAAATGGTGGCAACGCCCATGCCGCCGCCGATGCACAGGGTGGCGAGGCCGCGCTTGGCGTCGGGCCGCTTCTGCATCTCGTGGAGCAGGGTGACGATGATACGTGCGCCGGAAGCGCCCACGGGGTGGCCGATGGAGATGGCGCCGCCGTTGACGTTGACCTTGTTCATGTCGAAGTTCAGCTCACGGGCCACGGCGATGGACTGAGCGGCAAAGGCCTCGTTGGCCTCGATCAGGTCCAGATCGTCCACGGTGAGGCCGGCCTTCTTCAGAGCCTGACGGGAAGCGGGCACGGGGCCAACGCCCATGACCTTCGGGTCCACGCCGCCCTGACCCCAGCTGACCAGCTTGGCCATGGGCTTCAGGCCGTACTTGGTGACGGCCTCGCCGGAGGCGAGGATGATGGCGGCGGCGCCGTCGTTGATGCCGGAGGCGTTGGCGGCGGTGACGCGCTTGACGTGCTTCTTGGTGTGCTCGCCGTTCACGCCGGTGAGCTCAAAGGTGTGGATGACCTCGTCGTGAATGGTCTCGGGACCGACGGGGAAGGCACCCTTCAGCTTGGCCACGGACTCGGTGGTGACGCCGGCCTTGGGGAACTCGTCCACCTTGAACTCCACCATTTCCTTCTTCTTCTTGACCATGACGGGGACGATCTCGTCCTCGAACTTGCCGGCCTTCTGGGCGGCCTCAGTCTTGTTCTGGGAGGCCACGGCGAACTCGTCCAGTTCCTCCCGGGTGATGCCCCAGATGTCGCAGATGTTCTCGGCGGTGGTGCCCATGTGGTAATCATTGTAAGCGTCCCACAGGCCGTTGTTGACCATGGTGTCGATCATGGTGGTGTTGAACATACGGGCGCCGCCGCGGGCGGAGGGCACCGCGTAGGGGGCCATGGTCATGTTCTCGGTGCCGCCGCAGACGACGACATCGGCGTCACCGGCCAGAATGGCGCGGCCGGCCTCGATGACGGACTTCATGCCGGAGCCGCACACCATGCCCACGGTGTAGGCGGGGACGGAGTATGGCAGACCGGCCTTGATGCCCACCTGACGGGCCACGTTCTGGCCCTGAGCGGCGGTCAGGATGCAGCCGAACATCAGCTCGTCCACCATCTCGGGCTTCATGTTCGCGCGCTCCAGCACGGCCTTCACCACCGTCGCGCCCAGATCAGCCGCGGGGGTGTTGGACAAAGAGCCCTGGAATGCGCCCACTGCCGTCCGGCAGCAGTTTACGACGTACAGTTCTTT
>CAKUKL010000266.1 GCA_934662925.1 uncultured Oscillospiraceae bacterium
GTTTTCTCCCTCCTTTTTCCGCAGAAGCTGCCAGAATTCCCCGGCAGACAGGGCCTTCCGCCGCCGGACCCGGTCGCCGCAGCACTCCTCGAAGTGGCAGGCGGCGGCGTAGTCGCAGTAGCGGCAGGCGTTCATATCCGCGTTGTGCCAATAGGGGTCGGCGTCAATGTTCCCCTCCGCCAGCTGCTCCGCCGCCCCCTCCAGCGCCCGGGTGAGGTAATCGTCCAGCTCGTCCATCTGCTCCGGCGTCACGAGGTAGTCATCCTTCCCCCGTCCGGAGGCGATGGGCAGATAAGCGTAGGCTCCGTCGGCGTGCTCCATGGCGGACAGCACCTCGCCGTCCGCCAGCACCAGCCCCTTCCGCCGCAGCTCCCGCCGCCGGGCGGCGGCGATGTCCTCGTCCGTCATGGCCCGGTCGCCGCTGATGATGGGGCTTCGGGCCGGGACGTACAGCACCCCGGCGGGAACCAACTTCTCCGGGCCGAAAAGGGCCTGCCCCTCCCGCCGGAGGGCGAAGAGGTACAGCAGCATCTGAAGGCCCCGGCCATCGGCCACGTCGGAAAAGTCGAAGGATTTTTTGCCGGTTTTGTAGTCCACTACCCGGAGGTAGCGCTTCCCGTCCTTCACCCAGCTGTCCACCCGGTCCACAAAGCCGGTGAGCCGGAGCTTTACGCCCTTTTCCACCTCCAGCGGGGGCATGGCCTGTCCCCGGCCAAAGCCCAGCTCGAAATAGGCGGGGGTAAAGTCGGAGGCCGCCAGCTCGCCGCACACGCTGTCCGCCACGGTCTGGGCGGACTGCTTCATCCGGTCGAACACATAGCGGAACCGGGCGGTCTCCCCCTCCAGCCCCGCCAGCGCCTCCGCCTCATAGCGGTCGGCGGCCCGGGCGGTGAGGGTGTGCCGCAGCACCGGGTCCGCCGCCAGCGCCCGGATGCCGCCGGGCATGGCCGACGCCTCGCCCAGCACCTCCTCCAGCACGGCGTGGATGAAGGTGCCGTAGTCGGAGGGGCGGAACTTCGCCTTCTGCCGGGGCTTGGCGGACAGGCCGAACTTCATGAAGTGGCTGAACCGGCAGGCGTTGTAGAGGTCCAGCCGGGTGGCCGACATGGGCACCGTGCCGCCGTACAGCGCCGAGACCCCCGCCGGGGTCAGGCGGCCCCGCCGCCAGCGGGCGGCGGAGCGGATGCGCGCCACCCGCTCCCCCCAGCCGGGGAGGTCGGACAGGGCGTCCGCCGCGGCGGCATTTTCTCCCGCCAGCTCCAGCGCCGGACCGGGGGCGGCAAGGCGGCAGGTCCCGTCCGCCTTCCGCTCCGGGCTGTCGGGGAACAGCGCGGCGATGCGCTCGTAAAGGAAGGACGGCGCACGGGCGCTCCCCGCGCCGTCGGCGGCGGCATAGCTCACGTACAGCCGCTCCGTGGGCAGGGCGCAGGTCTCGTAGGCGATGGTCAACTCCCGCTGGAGCTTGTCCCCCTGCCGGGGAGCCAGACGCAGCTCCCGCTCCGCCAGCGCCTCCCGGTCCAGATCGCTGAACAGCCCCGGGGACGGCGC
Organism: uncultured Oscillospiraceae bacterium; assembly: GCA_934662925.1. Classification (GTDB taxonomy): domain Bacteria; phylum Bacillota; class Clostridia; order Oscillospirales; family Oscillospiraceae; genus Enterenecus. The sequence continues at coordinate 1,549 of CAKUKL010000266.1, forward strand.
GCAGCTGGGAATGGACACCGAGTCCGCCCCCATCAGGAACAGGGCCTTCACCGTCCGCCCCGCCATCCGGGGGGCGTCCCCCGCTGCCGCCCGGTCGAGGGAGACGGGGATGGTTCCCACGTCGTACTGGCTCAGGGCCAGCGAGAACAGACGGGAGAATTCCTCAAGCTCCAGCTCCACATCACCCAGCAGCAGGGCGCACTGCTCCAGCGCCCCGGCCAGAATGTCCCACAGCTGGCGGTATTCGGCGGCGGTCTTGAGGTCGCCCCGGTCCTCCAGCGACGCGGCCCGCTCCTCCAGCCGGGCGGGCAGGTCGATGTCCTCCATGAGCCGGTACAGGGCCAGCGCCCGGCCATGGCCCGTCCGGTCCGGCGACCGGCGGAGGGTCTCCAGCGGCGCGATGACCCGGCGGCGCAGTCCGTCCAGCCGTTCCACCAGCGCCGTGTCCTCGTCGGAAAATTCCCGTCCGTAGCCCTCCGGGTGCATATCCCACGGCTTCTGCCGGGTCCACGTGCCGCCCTTGATGTCCCACGTGAGGACGTAGTTTTCCAGCTCGTCCCGCTCGTCCTCGGAAATGCCCGCAAGGCCGGTCTTGAGATAGCGGAACAGCTCCTCATAGGGGTAATCCCCCGCGGCGGCGGCCAGCGCCGATGTCACCAGCGCCAGCACCGGCTTCTGGAGCACGTCGGTGACGGTGGACAGGAACACCGGCACGCCGTACTGTGCAAATACGCTCTCCGTCAGCCCCTCATAGGGGGCGAAGTCCCGAGCGCACACCCCGATGTCCCGGAAGCGATAGCCCTCCTCCCGGACAAGGCGCAGGATCTCCGCCGCCGCCCACTCCACCTCCTGCCGGGGGCTGTCCGCCCGGGCGCGGACCACGGCGCAGTCCCCGGGCCACGGTTCCAAATGACCGGCAAACAGCTGCTCCTCCAGATGGACAAGGCTGTCCGCCCGGGGAACGGGCCGGAGAACCGTCTGCCGCTGGACCTCCACCCCTTGCTCCTCCGCCAAATGGGTGAGGTAGGCGATGGAGCGCCGGGCGGGGTCGAAAATGTCGGAGGGGTCCCCGAGGTCGCAGGTGAGGGCGGCGGTCACGTCCGCCTGACCCAGCAGGGCCCGGAGCACCGCGCCCTCCTGAGCGGTGAAGTCGGTAAATCCCCACACCCAGATTTCCTTCCCGGCGGCCCAGCGGCTGTCCTCCAACGCCTTCGCCAGCCGGTCCAGCTTCGCCCGGGGGTCGGCCCGGCCCTCGGCGGCCAGCGCCTCATAGGCGGAGTAGAT
>CAKUKL010000267.1 GCA_934662925.1 uncultured Oscillospiraceae bacterium
GCCTACATAGTTCTTTTGTCCCTCTTTTCTTCAAAATCTTATTGCATCACCTACTTGACTTCATACCATTGGACTTTGAATTGCTGCCCAGCGGAAAAGTAAAAACAACTTGCGGAAGAGGCTTTTATACGAAACTAGACCTCGGCATTGTAAAATACCACTTTGAAATGGTCAGCGGACAAATGCTTTGAGGATTGACGCAGAAACCATTCCGACAAAAAGGGCAACAGGCGCAGGCGGCATAATCGCTGGCAGCATTATGGAACATTTTCTCATCTTCCTCACTGCGGCTGTGGAAACCGTGGGAAACCGCAAGCGGTTTACACATTGTTCCCACAGCCTGCGCTCACCCTCTTTTTCCTCTCCGGCTTTCTCTCTATACAGGGAAAGTGTTCATTTTTTGTTCCGAGGGCGTACAGTTACCGTAATGGGTAGAGCGTAGTATATCAATACGGTGCAGAAAAACAAGCGGCTTATAGGCGGTTTTATCCTTGAAAATAGCCCCGAAACGCAACAAAAAAGCCCAGCACCACGCCGTTGACGTGATGCTGGGCTTTTAGCAGTAGGTTCACTCTGAAATTAAGCCAAAATGCCGCAGCGCATCCTTGATTGCCTCAACTTTTTCGGGCGGGCAGGGATGATACTCATGTTTTATCTGCTCCACCGCATTCGGTGCTTTGTGCATATCCAGTCCGACCATACGTTTTACCTCGGCAATATATGCCGTATGGACTTTGAAGCCGTACTTTTCCTGCACATACTCCTGAATGCGTTTATAGGTCGGATGCTCCTTGACCTCGCCGGTTTCCACTTCCATCCTGACCTCAACCGTCAGTGGATTTGTTTCCCGTGACAAGAGGACAACCGTCTCCACGTGGGCCGTCCGGGGGAAGAGGTCCACGGCCTCGGCCCGGAGGGCCTTATACCCCAGCGCTTCGAAGCGCTTCACGTCCCGGGCCAGCGTGGCCGGGTCGCAGGAGACGTACACCACTCGCTCCGGGGCCATGGCGGCCACGGTGTCCACCACGCCGGGGGCCAGCCCCTTCCGGGGCGGGTCTACCACCACCACGTCGGGCCGCAGGCCCTCCCGCTCCATCTGTGCAGCCAGATCGGCGGCGTCGCCGCACGCGAAGCGGGTCTTGTCCGCAAGGCCGTTCCGGCGGGCGTTTTCCTTTGCGTCTTCGATAGCCTGCGGGACCACCTCCACGCCGATGACCTGCCCGGCCCGCTCCGCCAGCGTCAGGCTGATGGTGCCGATGCCGCAGTAGAGGTCCACCACCGTCTCCGTCCCGGTGAGGGCGGCGAAGTCCAGCGCCCGGCGGTAGAGCACCTCCGTCTGGGCGCGGTTGATCTGGAAAAAGGAGGGCACGGACAGGCGGAACACGTGGCCGCACAGCATTTCCTCCAGATAGTCCCGGCCCCAAAGGGTGCGGTACTCCGTACCGAGGATGACGTTGGTCTTTCTGGTGTTGACGGACAGCACCAGCCCCGCAAGCCCCGGCGCGGCCGCCCGCAGAGCGGCGGTCAGTTCCTTTTCATGGGGGATGTCCCGGCCGTTGACCACCAGACAGCACAGCACCTCTCCCGCCCGGTTGGTGCGCAGGTAAAGGTGCCGCACAAGGCCCTTGCCGGTCTTTTCCTCGTAGGCGGGGACCTTGTACGTCCGCATCCAATCGCGGACGGCGGTCATGCAGGCGGTGTCCGCCTCCGGCTGGAGCAGGCAGTCCTCAATGTTGATGACCCTGTGGGTGCGGCCCTGATAGTAGCCCAGCGACCGGGGGGCGGCGGGGAACTGCACCTTGTTGCGGTAGCGCTCCGTACTCTCCGCGCCGTGGATGACGTCCACGGACAGGTCCGTGCCGCCGATGCGGCGCAGGGCGTCCTCCACCCGCAGGCGTTTGCACTCCAGCTCTTCCTCGTAGCTCATGTGGCGGTACTGGCAGCCGCCGCACCGGCCGTAGTAGGGGCAGTCCGGCTCCCGCCGGGCGGGAGAGGGGACGGTGAGCCGCTCCACCCGGGCCCACGCGGCGCTGTGGCCCACGTGCTCGATGAAAATATCCGCCTCCTCGCCCCGGACGGCGCCCTTGACGAACACCGCCATGCCGTCGATCCGGGCCACGCCGGAGCCGTCCCCGGCGCAGCCGTCGACGCGGACGTGATAGACTTCATTTTCCTTGACCACAGCGGTCCCCTCCTTAAAAAAACACCCGATGGTACCCCATCGGGTGTTTGATCTGTCGAAAAGCGGTTTTTTGCCGCTGCCGCGGCGAAATTTTATCAGGCGTTCGGTGCGCCCGCATCCGGGAAATTTTCTCCGGACGAGAGCGCGCTGCTTTTCTTACATCCCGGCGTACTTCTTGGCCGCGCCGATGAGGCCCCGGAACAGCGGATGGGCCTTGTTGGGGCGGCTCTTGAGCTCCGGATGGAACTGGCCCGCCACGAACCACGGGTGGCCGGGCAGCTCGATCATCTCTACCAGATGGCCGTCCGGCGACAGGCCGGACAGCACCAGACCGGCCTCGGTCAGCTCCTCCCGGTAGTCGTTGTTGAACTCATAGCGGTGGCGGTGACGCTCGTTGATCTCCAGCGTGCCGTAGATCTCGGCGGCCAGCGTGCCCTCCTTGAGGTGGCAGGGGTAGCTGCCCAGACGCATGGTGCCGCCCTTGGCGGTGACGCCCACCTGCTCGGGCATGAGGTCGATGACGGGGTGGGTGGTGTTGGGGTTCAGCTCGGAGGAGTGGGCGTCCGTCATGCCGCACACGTGGCGGGCGAACTCCACCACCGCCATCTGCATGCCAAGGCAGATGCCGAGGAAGGGCACGTTGTTCTCC
>CAKUKL010000268.1 GCA_934662925.1 uncultured Oscillospiraceae bacterium
CGGACGGCACGGCCGCGGCGGAGACGGGCTATTTCGCCACCGCCCGCCTGACCCGCCAGCAGGCCCGGGACAGTGCGCTTGAGCTTCTTCAGGAAGCGGCGGGGGACGAGAAGGCGGAGCAGACCGTGGTGGACGAGGCTAACGCCTCCATCCAGACCATGGCGGCGTACACCCTGTCCGAAGCGCAGGTGGAGAATCTGGTGGTGGCCAAGGGCTATTCCGACTGCATCTGCTTCATCAACGACAGCAGCGCCAGCGTGGTGGTGTCCGCCACGGGAAACGGCCTGACGGACGCGGACATTGCCCGCATTGCCGAGATCGTCAAGGAGGAGACCGGCCTTTCCGTCAGTCAGATCAAGATCATTGAGGCCGACCCCTGAAATTTTGAAGTCTCTTCCGGAAAAACTGCTTGCGTTTTCATCCGCGATGTGATAAAATACCTCAGTCTGAAAAGGGCGGTCCTCTGCGCAACGGTAAGTTTTGATGCATGAACGCCTATAATTAGGAGGAAAATATCATGGATCTGATGAAGCAGTTCAGCGACAAGTACCTGAAGGACGAGGCTCCTTCCTGCAACGTGGGCGACACTGTTCGCGTGCACATCCGCGTCAAGGAAGGCAACCGTGAGCGTATCCAGGTGTTCGAGGGCACCGTGATCGCCAAGAAGCACGGCGGCATCGGCGAGACCGTCACCGTCCGCCGTATGTCCTACGGCGTCGGCGTGGAGAAGGTGTTCCCCCTGCACGCTCCCACCGTGGAGAAGATCGAGACCGTCCGCAAGGGCAAGGTACGCCGCGCCAAGCTGTACTATCTGCGTGACCGTGTCGGCAAGGCCGCCAAGGTCAAGGAGAGCCTGTAACACAACTGCATCCATAAAAAAAGGAGCGGACTTCCGCTCCTTTTTTTATCATTCGGCTCTTTTCATATGGAACTATATTTAGTATAATAAAGAATAACACAACACCCCAGTGCGGTGTGTTCCTGCGGGATGCGCCCGCGGTTCAAGGAGGACTTTTTGTGAACATTCAGTGGTATCCCGGCCATATGACCAAGACCCGACGTCAAATGACGGAGGACGTCAAGTTCGTGGATCTGGTGGCCGAGGTGGTGGATGCCCGCATCCCCATTTCCAGCCGCAACCCGGACATCGACGCCATGGTGGGGGACAAGCCCCGGATGATCATTTTCAACCGGGCGGATCAGGCGGACCCCGCCCAGACCGCCGTCTGGAAGAGCTGGTTCCGGGAAAAGGGCTTTGCCGTGCTGGAGACGGATGCCAAGACCGGAAAGGGCGTCCGGGAGTTTTCCGCCGTGGTCAAGGCGGCGCTGAAGGACAGGATCGAGCAGTGGAAGGCCAAAGGTCAGGTGGGCCGCCCGGTGCGCGTCATGGTAGTGGGCGTTCCCAATGTGGGCAAATCCACCTTTATCAATAAGGTAGCAAAGCGGAAATCCGCCAAGGCGGGGGACCGGCCCGGCGTCACCCGGGGCAAGCAGTGGGTCAACGTGGACAGCGGGCTGGACCTGCTGGATACGCCGGGTATTCTCTGGCCCAAATTCGAGGACCAGACCGTGGGCATGCACCTTGCCTTCACCGGCGCGGTGAAGGACGAGGTGGTGGACATCGAGGAGCTGGCCGCCGCCCTTCTGGAGCTGCTGCGGGACCGTTACCCGGACAGCCTGCGGGAGCGGTACAAGCTGGAGCCCGCGGCGGACGCGAAAGGCTGGGAGCTGCTGGAGCAGGCCGCCCGGAAGCGGGGCATGCTGATCTCCGGCGGCGAGGTGGATTCCGAGCGGATGGCCCGGGTGCTGCTGGACGAGTTCCGGGGTGGCAAGCTTGGCCGCTTCACACTTGAGACGACAGAGAATATCGGAAAGATCGGATAAGGAGGTCAGCCATGGATCTTTGGGCGCTGGAGGAGCGGCTGTGCCGGGAGCGGGGCATTTCCGTCATTGCCGGCGCGGACGAGGCCGGAGCCGGCCCGCTGGCCGGACGGGTGTACGCCGCGGCGGTCATCCTGCCCCGTGGGCTGGAGCTTCCCTATCTGAACGATTCCAAGCAGGTGACGGAAAAGCGCCGTGAGGTGCTGTTCGACCAGATCCGCGCCGAGGCGTCGGCATGGGCCGTCGCGTGGGCGGAGCCGGAGGAGATTGACGAGCTGGACATTCTGAACTGCCGGATGCTGGCCATGCAGCGGGCCATTGGCGGCCTGAGCATCGTGCCGGGACTGACTCTCATCGATGGCAACCGGGACCACGGCAGCCGGTGCGCCATCACATCGCCCCATGAGCTGGTGGTGAAGGGGGACAGCCGGTCGGCCAGCATCGCGGCGGCGTCCATTCTGGCCAAGGTCAGCAGGGACCGGTACATGACGGACATGGCGGAGCTTTATCCGGAGTACGAATTCCAGAAGCACAAGGGCTACCCCACCAAGCTCCACTATGAGCGCCTGCGGCAGTACGGGCCGTGCCCCATCCACCGCCGCAGCTTCCTGAAAAAGCTGTGAGCGGCGGGGGAGAGAGCCGCCTGCTGGGGCGCTGGGGTGAGGGCATAGCGGCGGACGACCTGCGCCGCCGGGGTTGGTCGATCCTGCATACAAACTACCGCTGCCGGGGCGGCGAGATCGACATCATCGCGTCAAAGGGCGGTGTGCTGGCTTTTGTGGAGGTCAAGCTCCGCAGAACCTCTGGCTTTGCCCCGGCCAGAGCCTTTGTGACGGCGGAAAAGCAGCGAAAGCTGCGCCTGACGGCGGAGCTGTACCTCTCGGAGCATCCGACGGCCCTTCAACCGCGCTTCGACGTGGCGGAAGTGTACGCCCCACAGG
>CAKUKL010000269.1 GCA_934662925.1 uncultured Oscillospiraceae bacterium
GCATCGGCTCTGATGAGGACCGCCGGGGCAGCCTGACCGCCGTGGGCGCCGTGTCCCCTCCCGGCGGCGACCTGTCCGAGCCAGTATCCCAGGCCACCATGCGTATCGTCAAGGTGTTCTGGGCCCTGGACGCCTCCCTGGCCTATCGCCGCCACTTCCCGGCCATCAACTGGCTGAACTCCTACTCCCTGTATCTGGACGCGGTGACACCCTGGTTCAACGAGAACATGGGCGAGGACTTCATCCGGAACCGCAACCGCGCCATGCACCTTTTGCAGGAGGAGAACGAGCTGAACGAGATCGTCCAGCTGGTGGGCAAGGATTCCCTGTCCGCCAACGACCAGCTGACGCTGGAGATCGCCCGGATGCTGCGAGAAGACTTCCTGCAGCAGAATGCCTTTATGGACGTGGACTCCTACTCCAGCTTTGACCGGCAGATGCAGCTGCTGGGGCTGATCCTGCACTACGAGTCCCTGTGCCGCGGCGCTGTGGACAAGGCCGTGGCCCCATCCGCGCTGTACGCCATCCCTGCCCGGGAGAAGCTGGGCTGGGCCAAGTACGCCGCCGCAGAGGAATACGCCGCCAACTACGCCGCCGTCCGCGCTGATATGGAGCGCGAGATCGCCGAGCTGATCCGAAAGGCTGGTGAAGAGGAATGATGAAGGAATACCGTACCATCCACGAGGTGTCCGGTCCCCTGATGGTGGTGGACCATGTGGAGGGCGTCACCTATGACGAGCTGGCGGAGATCCAGCTGCACAGCGGCGAGGTCCGCCGCTGCAAGGTGCTGGAGGTCAACGGCGACCGCGCCGTGGTCCAGCTGTTCGACTCCTCCGCCGGCATCAACCTGCGGGATGCCACCATCCGCTTCCTGGGCCACCCCTTGCAGCTGGGCGTATCCGCCGATATGCTGGGGCGCGTGTTCAACGGCATGGGCGAACCCATCGACGGCGGCCCCGCCCTGCTGGCGGAGGAATACCGGGACATCAACGGCCTGCCCATGAACCCGGCGGCCCGTGACTATCCCAACGAGTTCATTCAGACCGGCATCAGCACCATCGACGGACTGAACACGCTGGTCCGCGGCCAGAAGCTGCCGATTTTCTCCGGCTCCGGCCTGCCCCACGCCAATCTGGCGGCGCAGATCGCCCGTCAGGCCAAGGTGCTGGGCGACGACGCGGGTAACTTCGCCGTGGTGTTCGCCGCCATCGGCATCACCTTCGAGGAGTCCGAGTTCTTCGTGCAGGAGTTCCGCCGCACCGGCGCCATCGACCGCACCGTCATGTTCTCCAATCTGGCCAACGACCCCGCCGTCGAGCGCATTTCCACCCCCCGCATGGCGCTGACCGCCGCGGAGTATCTGGCCTTTGAGAAGGATATGCACGTGCTGGTCATCATGACCGACATCACCAACTACGCCGAGGCCCTCCGCGAGGTGTCCGCGGCCAAGAAGGAAGTCCCCGGCCGCCGTGGCTTCCCCGGCTATCTGTACACCGACCTTGCCACCATGTACGAGCGGGCCGGCCGCCAGCTGGGCAAGGCGGGGTCCATCACCATGATCCCCATCCTCACCATGCCGGAGGACGACAAGACCCACCCCATCCCCGACCTCACCGGCTATATCACCGAGGGACAGATCATCCTCTCCCGTGCGCTGTACCGGCAGGGCATCAATCCCCCCGTGGACGTGCTGCCCTCCCTGTCCCGACTGAAGGACAAGGGCATCGGCGAGGGCAAGACCCGTGAGGATCACGCCGACACCATGAACCAGCTCTTTGCCGCCTATTCCACCGGTAAGGACAACAAGGAGCTGGCCTCCATTCTGGGCGAGGCCGCCCTGACCCCCACCGACCTGCTGTACGCCAAATTCGCCGACGAGTTTGAGAAGCGGTACGTGAATCAGGGCTACGACGAGAACCGCTCCATCGAGGAGACGCTGGATCTGGGCTGGGAGCTGCTGAGCATCCTGCCCACCTCCGAGCTGAAGAGAATCAAACAAAAGTATATCGACAAATATCTGCCCCATCGGGAGCAGTAAAACGCTCCCGATGGGGACCCCCCGAGGGCATTTTGATCCTCGGGCAAAATGAATTCGCCCTGCGGCAAGGTTTTGCCCGCGCAGCCGCGCGGACAAAACGCTTGGGACGGCGCACCCGCGCCGCCCGCTCCCGCGGGGCAAAAGGCAGGTGAACCCTATGGCAGTTACAGTCACCAACCCCACCCGTATGGAGCTGACCCGGCTCAAGGGCAAGCTCAAGACCGCCCAGCGGGGGCACAAGCTCCTCAAGGACAAGCGGGACGAGCTGATGAAGCAGTTTCTCGACACCGTCCGGGAGGTCCGCGCCCTGCGCACCCGGGTGGAGGAGGAGCTGATGCGGGTGCACGGCTCCTTCACCGTGGCTTCCGCCCTCATGAGCGGGCAGGCCATGGAGCAGGCCCTCATGTATCCCAAGCAGAGCGTGGAGCTTGACATGACGTTCCAGAACATTATGAGCGTCAACGTGCCGGTGTACCACTACAAGACCCGCACCGACGACACTGGCGACATCTTCCCCTACGGCTTTGCCAACACCTCCGGCGAGCTGGACGCCGCCGTGGAGGCGCTGGGCGATGTGTTCCAGTCCATGCTCAAGCTGGCGGAGATCGAAAAGACCGCCCAGCTGCTGGCGGAGGAGATCGAAAAGACCCGCCGCCGGGTCAACGCGCTGGAGTACGTCATGATCCCCCAGACGCAGGAGGCCATCCGGTATATCTCCATGAAGCTGGACGAGACCGACCGCGCCACCACCACCCGGCTGATGAAGG
>CAKUKL010000270.1 GCA_934662925.1 uncultured Oscillospiraceae bacterium
AAAGGAGGGCGCGGCTGTGCCGCGCCCTCCTTCGTAGTTACGTTGTGTTACAGCGGGTGATCCGTGGGGGAGCCTTCAAAGGGGCTTTTTGCCACCTCCACAATGAACTGGGCGGCCCGCTCGATGCCCACCACGCTGGTGTTCAGGGACAGGTCGTAGTTGCTGTACATGCCCCACTCGTTGCCGGTGTAGTGTTTGTAGTAGGCCCGGCGCTGCTTGTCCTTCTCCTCCAGACGCTTTTCCGGGGCCTTCTCAGACTCACCGTACAGCCGGACGATACGCTCCGCCCGGAAGGCGGTGTCCGCGTGGATGAAGGTGTGCAGGCAGTCGGTGCGCTCCCGCAGAATGTAGTCGGCGCAGCGGCCCACGATGACGCAGGGGCCCTTTTCCGCCAGATCGAGGATGACCTTGCACTGTATGACCCAGAGAAAGTCCTCGGCGGACAGGCCGTTCATGGGCTGGCGGCCGCCGACGCCGGAAAAGGCGTAGGAAAACAGGCTCTTCCACGGGGAGGCGTACTCGCCCTGCTGCTCGATAAATTTCTCGTCGAAGCCGGTCTCAAGGGCGACCTTTTTCACAAGCTCCTTATCATAGTAGGGGACGTCCAGAAGCTCGGCCACCCGCTTGCCCACGGTGCGGCCGCCGCTGCCGAACTCACGGCTGACGGTGATGATGTTTTTCTTGCTGCTGCTCATAATACGACCTCCTTATTCGTGTTGAGGTGGATCAGTATGGGAAGGGATGGATTCCTCCGGACGGCGGAGCTGCCGGACGGCCCGCTGGCCGGTGGCCGTGCCGTCATATGGCAAAACAGCGTGTCATCCAGGTGCATATTCAAATAACACCATAGATCACACGCCGGACTTATCTCTATCAGAATGAGACGCGGGGAAAGCTATCCTTGTCTGAATTATAGCACGGGAGAGAGAAAAAAGCAAAGGGAAAATGGGAAAAAACTCCGGACAGCGTGGGCCGTCCGGAGCTTTTGGCAATTACGATTTTTTGTTTCTGAGAAAGACCTGCGTGCCCTGATAGTTGGCGTTGTGCCGCTCGTCGATGTCGAAGGCGCCCAGCGAGGCGATGAACTTGGACAGCTTGGAGTAGCCGTAGTTCCGGGCATCGAAATCCGGCTGTTTTTTCAGCAGCAGAGTGCCCACGTCGCCCAGATAGGCGTAGCCGTCCTCGTCCGCCAGATCCTCCACCGACTGGGCGATGAGCTCCTGCACGGTGAGGGGCTTGTTCTCCGGCTCGGGCTCCGGCTCCGCGTGGGCGGCAGCCTTCTTCTTGCAGGGCTTCGCCGCGGGGACGGCGGCCTCCGCCGCCTTCAGCGACTCGATATACACGAACTTGTCGCAGGCCACGATGAAGGGCTTTGGGGTCTTTTTTTCTCCCATGCCGTACACCTTCATCCCCGCCTCCCGGAGCCGGGTGGCCAGCCGGGTGAAGTCGGAATCGCTGCTCACCAGCACGAAGCCGTCGCAGTTGCCGGAGTACAGGATGTCCATGGCGTCGATGATCATGGCCGAGTCGGTGGCGTTCTTGCCGGTGGTGTAGCTGTACTGCTGGAAGGGGGTGATGGCGTGTTCCAGCAGGAGGGATTTCCATGTGGACATGTTGGGGCTGGTCCAGTCGCCGTAAATGCGCTTGATGGTGGGGGTGCCGTAGACGGCCACCTCGGCCATGATCTCCCGCAGGGCGGTGCGGGGGGCGTTGTCCGCGTCGATGAGGACGGCGAGACGCAGCTCCTGCTCCGTGGTGTGCTCCATGGCCGGGCCCTCAGCCGTCGCTGAGTACGAAGTGGCAGAAGCGCAGCACCTCGTACCAGTCGTCGCTGTCAAAGCAGACGAATTTGTCGTCCTTCAGCGCCGCGCCGGGGTAAAAGCTCTTGGAATAGGCCATCTGGTGATGGACAAAGTCGATCTCCATGTGGAAGTGATCGGGCATGGGGACAGCGCACTGGGGGGCGTTTTTCACCGCCTGCGCGGCGGCGGCCTCGATGCGCTCCACCGCCTCGTCCGGGTGGATGGAGGTGACGGAGCCGCCCCGGCCCACGTTGACGGGGACGGTGGTGATGGCGGGGATGAGGGCGCGGGCGTAGTCGCACAGGGCCTTGTCGCCGGTGACGAGGGCCACGGGCACGCCGAAGTATCCGGCGGTGTAGGCGTTGATGAGGAACTCGCTGCACATGACGCCGTTGAGGGTGACGTGGTCGTTGCGGCCGTTCATGGTGTGGGACAGAGGATTGCCGGGGCAGCCCGCCCACGCGTGATAGCCGGTGAAGAACACGGCGTCATACTTGTCCTGATCCAGCCCGCTCATCATGCTCAGCAGGTCGCCGGACCAGGAGCGGTTCATTTTGATGCCCCGGGGCAGCCCGGCGGGGTCGATGTTCCGGGCGGAGTCGTGGGCGTCCTTCACCAGAACCTCCTCCGCTCCGGCGGACAGGGCACCCCGGCAGGCGGCGGCCACCTCTCGGGTCATCTGCTTTTGGGCGGGGGTGTAGTCCATGGGAGAGGTGCGCTCCGTCTCCGGCCAGGAGACGATGCCGCAGGTGCCCTCCATATCGGCGCTCAAAAATACTTTCATTGGGATCATCCTTTCGGTGTTGTAGTCGGTTTAAGCGCGGGAGCGGATGATCCGCTCCACTTCGTTGAGCTGCTCCACGGTGTTCACGCCCAGCATCTCCGTCTCCGAGCAGCCGTCGCACAGGCCTACCCGGCCGCCGGCGGCCTTGATGAAGGCGGGCACGTCGGTGAGGTACAGCTCGCCCTGAGCGTTGTCGGTGGTGAGC
>CAKUKL010000271.1 GCA_934662925.1 uncultured Oscillospiraceae bacterium
TCCAGCCCGGCGTGGGCACGGATGTGCTCCACCGCCACCGGGCGCTCGAAGCTCCGCCACGCCGCCGTGGCGAAGGAGCCCCCCGCCTTGGGCTGGGGGACGACGCACACCGGGTCGTAGCCATACTGCCGGGCGCAGGCTTCCTCGATGATGAGGGCGCGGTTCAGGTGCTCGCAGCACTGGGCCGCCAGCCAGATGCCCTGCTCCCCCAGAATGGGCCAGATGCCCCGGAGCACCGCCTCCGCCGCCTCAAGGCTGGAGGCCTTGCCGATGCGGCCGCCGGTGATCTCCGAGGAGGAGCAGCCCACCACGAAAATGTCCCCGGCCCGCAGGTCGGCCGTGTCCAGCAGCTCCCGCACCGCCTGCGCGGCCTGCTCGCTCAGTTCGTCCAATGTGAATTCCATGTCTGATCGCCTCACAATGAAAAATCGTTTACAGCCGCCGGACCACGTCCATCAGCGGGACCATCACGGCGTGGGGGATGAATTTGGCGGTGAGCCGGTGGACGGTGCACACCGGCCCGGGGGTGGACACCCAGAAGTTCAGTTTGCTGTCCGTCAGCGCCCGGCGCACTACGTGCTTAGCCCGGGAGGCCAGCGGGTAGTGCCGGAAGCCGCTGGCGCTGGTTTCCTCGGCCTTGGGGATGAACTCCGTGTCCTTCACCCAGTAGGGGCACACCGCCGTGACGTGGACGCCCCGGGGCAGCAGCTCGTAGTGCAGGGCCTTGGTGTAGCTCATGAGGAAGGCCTTGGTGGCGGCGTAGACGTTGAGCTGGGGGATGGGCTGGAACGCCGCGGTGGAGCAGATCTCCAGCACCCGGCTGCCCCGGCGGAGATAGGGCAGGGCCGCCGCCGTCACGTCCACCGCCGCCCGGCAGTTCAGGTCGATCATGGCGTCGTTGTCGGCGTCGGGGATGTCGGCGGTGGGGCCGATGCGGCCCATGCCCGCCGCGTTGACCAGCACGGCGATGTCGGGTTTTTCCGCCGACAGCATGGCCTTCAATTCCTCCACCTTCTCCCGCCGGGTCAGGTCCATGGGGATGGGCCGCACCGGGCGGGCGGTGTATTTTTGCAGTGCGGTGAGCCGGTCCTCCCGGCGGGCCACGGCCCAGATCTCATCCAGCGTGCTGTCCGCGCCCAGCTGGCGGACAAATTCCCGGCCCAGACCGCTGGACGCGCCGGTGACGAGCGCGATCTTCATAGACAGACCTCCTTGAATGTGGTTCTCCCGGACAGTATGCCCGGCGAAATGGGCTTACAGCCCGTACAGCTCGGAATATTTTTTCGTCAGGTAGTCGGTGTACACCGTGGGGTCGAAGTCGCCGCAGGCGTTCTTCACGATGTCGGCGGGCTCCATCATGCCGCCGTACTTGTGGATGTGCTCCCGGAGCCAGCCAGTGACGCCGGACAGGTCGCCCCGGGAGACGGGGCCCCATACGTCCATCTCCTTCTCCATGTTGCGGAGCATCTGGGCGCCGTAGGCGCTGCCCAGAGCGTAGGACGGGAAGTAGCCGAAGGAGCCGCCGGACCAGTGGGAATCCTGAAGGCAGCCGCGGGTGTCGTCGGGCACGTCGATGCCCAGATACTCCTTGTAGAGCCGGTTCCACTCCGCCGGAACGTCCTTCACCGCCAGCGTGCCGCCGATGAGCCGTTTTTCGATCTCATAGCGCACCATGACGTGGAGACAGTAGGTCAGCTCGTCGGCCTCGGTGCGGATGAGGGAGGGCTGAGCCTTGTTCACGGCCCTGTAGAACTCCTCCGCCGTCACGCCGGACAACTGCTCGGGGAAGAACTCCTGCATCTTGGGGAAGATGGCCTGCACAAAGGGCAGGGAGCGGCCGATGATGTTCTCGTAGAACCGGGACTGGCTCTCGTGGACGCCCATGGAAACGCCGCCGGCAAGGCAGGTGTAGTCCAGCGCCGGGTCGATGTTCAGCTCGTACCGGGCGTGGCCGCCCTCGTGGATGACGGAGTACATGGAGCTGGACACGTCGTCCTCCTTGTAGTTGGTGGTGATGCGCACGTCCTGACTGGTAAAGTTCAGGGTGAAGGGGTGCTCCGTCTCGCCGATGGCGCAGTGGGCGCGGTCCAGCTGGAGCACCTCCATGAGGTAGTCGGAGAACTTCCGCTGGGCCTCGGCGGGGTAATGGCGGTGGAGGAAGCTGTCGTCCGGCTGCTCCTTTTCGCCGATGGCATGGATGAGGGGCACCAGCTTTTCCCGGACGGCGGCAAAGAACTTGTCGAGGTAGGCCATGTCCACGCCCCGCTCGTACTCGTTGAGCAGCGCGTCGTAGGGGGCCTTGTCCGGGTCGTAGTAGCCCGCGAACTTCCGGTTGAAGTCCACCAGCTTCTCCAGCACGGGGCGGAAGGACTCGAAATCGTTGTTCTCCTTGGCCCGGTGCCACACGTCGCTGGCCTCGTTGGTGAGCATGGCGTACTCCATGTACTCGTCGGCGGGGATGCGGGCGGTCTTGCTGTAATCCCGGCGGAGCACCGTCACCTCGCGGGCGGCGACGCCGTCCAGCTCGTCCCGGCGGCTGTCCAGAAAGTCCAGCAGCTCGCCCACCTCGGGGCTGGTGAACAGCTTGTGGCTCTCACCGGCCAGCACACCGAGAGCCACGCCACGCCCGGCGGAGGTGTCCTTGGGGGCGACGGTGTCGCCGTCCAGATACAGGCTGGAGTTGGCGGTGCGGTAGGCGAACATTTTCTTCTGGAGCTCTTCAAGCCGCTCCAATGCTTCTTTCAATTCCATGGGGGGACCTCATTTCTATACATTTTG
>CAKUKL010000272.1 GCA_934662925.1 uncultured Oscillospiraceae bacterium
CCTCTCAGTCCGGCTACTGATCGTCGCCTTGGTGGGCCGTTACCCCGCCAACTAGCTAATCAGACGCGAGGCCATCTCAGAGCGATAAATCTTTGGCATTCAGATCATGCGGTCTAAATGCATCATGCGGTATTAGCAGCTGTTTCCAACTGTTATTCCCCACTCCAAGGCAGGTTCCTCACGCGTTACTCACCCGTCCGCCACTTTCCTCTGACTCAGTTGGCCGAAGCCTCCGTCATCAGATTCTCGTTCGACTTGCATGTGTTAAGCACGCCGCCAGCGTTCATCCTGAGCCAGGATCAAACTCTCAATGAATGGTATCTAAACGAGTCATCCTCGTTCAAATCAAATCATTGAAGCTAATCTCTTGCTTCAAAATAGAATTGATGAGAACCTTCACTTCACTGTTTTACCAGTTTCCATGAAGGACTCATTGTCCTTCTGGTGCTTTGTGTTTCTTCTGCATTGTTTAATTTACAAGGTGCAAACCGCTCACAGTCGGCGGAGCTTTATTCTAACACATCGTTTCGAACCTGTCAAGCACTTTTTTCAACTCTTTTTCGCCGTTTCACTCGCCCGAGTGGTTCCAGCTTTTCGAGTTTCAAGCGCCGTCATCCAGCAGCCCGTCTCATGCGAACTTTTATATCTTAGCACGCCGTTTCAGGTTTGTCAAGAACTTTTTTCGGCTCTTTCGGAACTTTCCGCTCGCTTTCGCTCACATTCCGTCCCGCCCGTTAGGCGCTTAGTTAATATACCAAATCCAGCCGCCAATGTCAACACCTAATTTCGATTTTTTCAAACTTTTTTCACCCGGGCTGTTCATTGCTTTTTACCGACCGGTATGGTATGCTTTAGTATATTATATTGTATCCCCCCACGGAGGTGTTCCCTTATGCCTATCCGGATCCCGGATTCTCTCCCCGCCACCGGCGTGCTGGAGAGCGAAAATATCTTCGTCATGACGGAGAACCGCGCCCTGCATCAGGACATCCGTCCCCTGAATCTGCTTATTCTCAATCTGATGCCCACCAAGATCGTCACCGAGACCCAGATCCTGCGGAAGCTGTCCAACACCCCCCTCCAGATCCACGTCCAGCTGCTCCAGACCACCAGCCACGTGTCCCAGAACACCGATTACCAGCATCTCAACTCCTTTTATACCACCTTCGCTCAGGTGAAGCACGACCGCTACGACGGCATGATCATCACCGGCGCGCCGGTGGAGAACATGGACTTTGCCGATGTGGACTACTGGGACGAGCTGTGCGAGATCATGGACTGGACCCGCACCCACGTCCACTCCACCCTCCACGTCTGCTGGGGGGCGCAGGCAGGGCTGTACTATCATTACGGCATTCCCAAGTACTCCCTGCCCAAGAAGCTCTTTGGTGTTTTTGCCCATACGGTCGTCAAAAAACAGTCCCCTCTGTTCCGAGGCTTCGACGACACCTTCTATGTTCCCCATTCCCGCCACACGGAAAACCATCTGGACGACATTCTGGCCTGCCCGGAGCTGGAGCTGCTGGCCCTGTCCGATGAAGCGGGGGTTTTTGCGGTGAAGAGTGCAGACAACCGCCGGTTCTTCATCACAGGCCACCCGGAGTACGACCCGGACACGCTGGCGCAGGAGTACTTCCGGGACGTGGAGCGCGGCCTGCCCATCCAGCTGCCCCGGCACTACTTCCCCGGCGACGATCCCAGCCGCACGCCGGTGGTGAACTGGCGCTCCGCCGCCCAGCTGTTCTACACCAACTGGCTCAACTACTACGTCTACCAGACCACGCCCTACGATCTCCGGCAGATCTCGGATGAGGAATGAGTTTTATCAAATGGATACCTCTGAATATTTCACCGTCCGCCCTCTGACGGCGGACGATGTTGACGAGATGTTCCGGCTTTTCGGGACGAACCCCCGCTTTTTCGCCTGTGAGCAGGACCACCCCGTCACCCGGGCGGAGACCGCCGCCGTCCTCACCGACCTGCCGCCGGGCAAAACGCAGGCGGACAAGCACGACATCGGATTTTTCGAGGATGACCGGCTGGCGGCGCTGATGGACTACATCGACGGCTACCCCGACCCCTCGTGCCTTTTCATCGGCCTGTTCATCGTGGACGGCGGCCGCAAGCGGCAGGGGCTGGGCCGGAAGCTTATCACCGAATTTCTCTGCTGGACTGCCACGCAGGGCTATAGCCGGGTCCGGCTGGGCTGCATCGCGGAAAACCAGGAGGGCTTCCCCTTCTGGTCCGCCATGGGCTTCCGGGAGGTCAGCCGCACCGTCACCCGCGCCGAGGGCCGCCGGGACTGGAACGTCATCGTCATGGAGCGCCCCCTGCCTTGACCTCACACGCCGTATAAAGGAGTTTTGATCATGAATATTTCCGCGCTGCGGGCCGGTCTGATGACCGTTTCCGCCTATAAAGATCTGCTGGACACCCCCGTCATGGGCGAGGCGGTCTGGCTGCTCTCCGCGCTGGCCGAGGGGGAGGGCGAAGCCGCCCTCAGCGCCTACACCGGCCTGTTTTACGTCCTGAAGGACGGCGGCTTTGCCGGTCTGGGCGATTTTCTGGCTGACGCCCTCCGCTGGGACAACGGCCCCTATCCCCGGCTGGCCCAGTCCTGCGGCGAGGACACGGTGCTTGCCGCCGCGGCGGAGCACGACATCGCCGTGTTTGCCCAGCTGGCCGCCGTCCCCGGCGACGAGTGGATCGCCGCGCTGGACGAAGCCCTCGGCCCGGACTACCGCCCGGCGCTGGACGCCCTGCCCCGCTGGAG
>CAKUKL010000273.1 GCA_934662925.1 uncultured Oscillospiraceae bacterium
GGGCCCCGTGCCCCAGAATGATTAGCTGCTCCAGCCCGTCGGAGGTGGCCACCCGAACCCGGTGCTCCCGGGCGATCTCGTAGGTGGTCTTTTCGATATACATGTCCGCCGTCTCCGCTTCCTTGGTATACACCACGTGGATGTTGTGGTATTTTTCCACGGAGCCGTGGTTTCCCTTGACCTTGTAGGCGTCGAACACCAGAATGAGCCGGCACTTCCGCCAGCCCTGATAGTTGCTCAGAATGTCCATGAGCCGCTGGCGCGCGCCGTCCAGATCCTGCTCCGCCAGCCGGCTGAGCTCGTCCCAGGCGTGGATGATGTTGTAGCCGTCCACCAGCAGGTACTCCTCCCCGGCGTACCGGGGCTTGAGACCCTTCCACGGCTTTTCCCGCTTCGCCGGGGCCTTGGCCGTGGGGGCGAAGGCCCGGGGCTTGATGGGGCCGTAGGTGCGGGTGAAGATAGCCTCCAGCTCCTTCTCCATCCGGGCGCTGTCCTCGTAGCTCATAGAGCGCCGGGGCTGGGCCTGCATCTCCTCCGGCTCTTCCCGCTCCTCCTCCGGAGGGCGCCAGCCGGAATCGAGGTGCATGTGCGCCCGCACCTCGTTCCACGGCACGTTGAAGCCGCCGCCGTGGGCGCAGAACACCGAGTCCGCCGTGTTTTCCGTGTCCCGGTCGGGGTCGTAGCCCATCCGGGCGATGACCTCCTCCGGGTTGTGGCAGGGCTCGTACCCCCGGAGGGCGCAGCTCAGCCGCCCCAGCCCCTTGGTGTATGCCGCCACCTGCGTCCAGTAGTCCCCCATTTCAGACACCGGGGCGCTGCCGGTGAGGACGGACAGCTCTCCCTCCGTCCGGGCAGGGTCGAACCGGCCGCTCATCCGCTGGATATCCGTCATGGCCCGGCCCACACAGGCGGCGGGCACCTCCAGCGTGAAGTCGTACCACGGCTCCAGCAGGATGCTCTCCGCCGACCGCAGGCCCTGCCGGACGGCCCGGTAGGTGGCCTGCCGGAAGTCGCCGCCCTCGGTGTGCTTCAGGTGTGCCCGTCCGGTGAGCAGGATGAGCCGCATATCGGTGATGGGGGAGCCGGTGAGCACCCCCAGATGCTCCTTTTCCATGAGGTGTGTGAGGATGAGCCGCTGCCAGTTCCGGTCCAGCACATCCTCGGGGCAGATGGTGTCGAACTGAAGGCCCGCACCACGCTCCAGCGGCTCCAGCAGGATATGCACCTCGGCGTAGTGCCGCAGCGGCTCGAAGTGGCCCACGCCCTCTACCGGGGCGGCGATGGTTTCCTTGTAGACGATGCTGCCCGTGCCGAAGGTCACGTCCACCCCGAAGCGGTCGTGAATGAGCCGGACCAGCACCGAGCGCTGGATCTCGCCCATCAGGCGGATGTGTATCTCCCCCAGCCGCTCGTCCCACAGCACCCGGAGCTGAGGGTCCTCCTCTTCCAGCTGCCGCAGGTCCTGAAGCAGGGTGTGAACGTCGTAGCCCTCCGGCGGCACCACCTGATAGTTGAGCACCGGCTCCAGCTCCGGCGCGTCCCCCTCGCCCTCGGCCCCAAGGCCCATGCCCGGCCTTGTGTGCGTCAGGCCGGTGACGGCGCACACCGTCCCCGCCGGGGCCTCCTCCGCCGCGGTGAACTTCGCCCCGGAGTACAGCCGGATCTGGCTGACCTTTTCCTCCCAGCGGCCGTCCCCCGTGCCGCCGGACAGGCTGCCGCGCACCCGCAGCGTCCCACCGGTGACCTTGAGCCACGTCAGCCGCTCCCCACGGTCGTCCCGGCTGATCTTGAACACCCGGGCGGCGAAGGCTTCGCCATAAGACGGCTCCAGCGTGTACCGCGCCAGCGCATCCAGCAGCTCCTCCACGCCCTCCAGCTTCAGCGCCGAGCCGAACAGGACGGGGAACAGCTTCCGCCGGACGATGAGCCCGGCAAGGTCGCCGTCGTCCGGATCCTGCCCCGCAAGGTAGCGCTCCATCAGCTCCTCGTCGCACAGTGCCGCGCTCTCCAGAAGCTCCTCCCGGTCGGCAAGGTCGGCGCAGCCGCTGTTCAGCCGGGTCTTGAGCTGGCGGAGCAGCGCGGCCCGGTCCGCCCCGGGCTGATCCATTTTGTTGACGAACAAAAACGTGGGGATGCCCTGATTTTCCAGCAGCCGCCACAGCGTCAGGGTGTGGCCCTGCACGCCGTCCGCCCCGCTGACCACCAGCACGGCATAGTCCAGCACCTGAAGGGTGCGCTCCATCTCGGCGGAAAAGTCCACATGGCCCGGCGTATCCAGCAGGGTGATGTCCATGTCCTTCCAGCTCAGCCGGGCCTGCTTGGAAAAGATGGTGATGCCCCGCTCCCGCTCCTGAGCGTCGGTGTCCAGAAAGGCATCCCCATGATCCACCCGGCCCAGCTTCCGTGTCTGCCCGCTGAGATACAAAAGCCCCTCGGACAGGGTGGTTTTCCCGGAATCGACGTGGGCCAATATACCGATACAACAGTGCCTCATAACGCAAAATACTCTTTCATATGTTTATCATTCTCCCCAGCCGCGGATGCACATGTATTCCGATCATATCCTATACTTTTTTCATCAGCGGCTTCCGCAGGCGCTTCTTTTTCTCTGCCGTCATCCGATCATGCCTTCGGCTGACAGCGGCATTTCCCGCGCCTGCCTGTACTGCTCTTTATTATGGCAGATTTCTTTCAATTCTTCAATGCCTGACTGCCGCTCTTTCTCCGTCCGGATATGCGCCATTCAGGGC
>CAKUKL010000274.1 GCA_934662925.1 uncultured Oscillospiraceae bacterium
GGGGACCGAGCCCTTCGGCGGCGCGATGGCTCCTTTGCACGAGCGGGAGACGCAGAGCGCGGCACGCGGCATGAGCGGTATCGTCGGGATGCTGCTCGGCGTGGGCGTGCTGGGCGGCGTGACCAACGTGGGGTTTCAGCATTTCGCGCTGCTCCACTCCACTCAGAATGTGCCGGCGGCCGCCGTATCCGCCCTGCTGTCCGTCGGCGGACTGGTCCTGACGGTGGGGAAATGCCTTTACGGCGCGGTGACAGACCGGCTGGGCGCATACCGGGCGGGGTATCTGTTCTTTGGCGCGCTGGTTTTTGGACTTGCGTGCTGCCTGATCCCGGACGGCGGCAGTCTGATCCCGGCGCTTTTGGCCGTGGTGCTGATGAATTTCGGGACGCCGCTGTGTAATGTCGGCATTTCGGTCTATGCCCGGGACGTCTCGGACGACGGCCATTTTGCCGCGAATGTGCGTTATTTTCAGATATCCAGCATGATCGGCGCGTCTGCCCTCGGCCCCATGCCCGGGCTGCTGGCCGACCGCTTCAAAAGCTACATTCCCGCCTACGCCGCGCTTGTGCTGCTGGCGATCGTGTCTGCGGGGCTGATCCAGGGGTACTATATCCGCTGCCGGAAGGCGTAGCGCCCGGCTGCCCGGGACAGGCGGGGCTGTTTCAGAAAGGATGTATACAGAGATGGACACCAACGTATGCAGAATCATTCAGATCGACGCGCGCACCTGGCGGATCGAGGAGCCGGAGGTCCGCTGTTTCCTCTTCGCCGGGGACGAACGGGCGCTGCTGCTGGACAGCGGCTTTCATATCAGTGATATTCTCGGCGTGGTCCGGACGGTGACTGCCCTTCCGGTCATGTTGGCCAACACGCATTCCGACTATGATCACATCGCCTGCAACGGTCAGTTCGAGGCGGCGTATATGTCTCCGGCGGAATTCTGCTGCTACAGCAAGCAGAAGAGCCAGACCACGCCGTGCAGGCCGCTCTGGGACGGCGATGTGATCGACCTCGGCGGCCGGAGGCTGGAGGTCATCGGCATTCCCGGGCATACGCCGGGCAGCATTGCGCTGCTGGATCGGGAGGCGCGGATCCTCGCCGGCGGGGACAGCGTGCAGGACGGCCGGATCTATCTCTTTGGGGAAAACCGGGACCTGTCCGCCTATCTGTGCAGTCTGGAAAAGCTCCAGCGGCGCGCCGGGGAGTTCGACTGGGTCTATCCCTGCCACGGGAGTTTCCCGGTCCCCGCCAGTATTCTGCCCCAACTGATCTCCGGGACGCGGGAGGTCCTGGCCGGACGGATCAAGGGTGTGCCCGCCCTCGAGGGGGAGCTGCCCATTCTGACCTACGACATCGGCGCGGCGACGCTGCTGTACGACTATGACATTCTGTTTTCCTGACCGATACGGTACAATGAAGAAAGTGGGGCGTTGGTATGTATAAGCCGCTGGAAGGGATCCGAGTGGTGGACTTTTCGACTGCGGGAGCCGGGCCGTCCTGCACCAAGCTGCTGAGCGAATACGGCGCGGAGGTCATTCTGGTGGAGCCGCTGTCCGGAAATTCCACCCGGGACGTGTTCAAGATGGATTTTTACAATACCGGGAAAAAGTCGCTTCCGCTCAACGTGAAAACGCCGGAGGGGATGGAGATCCTGCTGAGACTGGTGGAGCGGGCGGATGTATTTGTGTCTAACTACCGCAAAAAGGCGCTGGACAAGCTGGGACTTACCTATGAGCGGCTGAGCGGGCTGAATCCTCGACTGATCTACGGCACCATCACCGGCTTCGGCGAGGAGGGGCCCGACGCGGGCAGCCCGGGGTATGACCCGGTGGCCTTCTGGGCCCGCAGCGGCATGCTTCAGGACATTCCCGAGCGGGGGCAGCTCATCCCCACTCCGGTGGCCGTCGGCGACATCGCCACGGGACAGGCGTTGGCGGGCGGCATCTGCGCCGCCCTCTACCAGCGGGAAAAGACCGGCCGGGGCGACCGGGTGTTTATCTCGCTGCTGGCCGAGGCGGTCTATCTCAACCACGACGCCGTGGTGCAGGTCCAGTACGGAGACGTATACCCCCAGTCGCGGAAATCGCCCCGGCGCTCCATGATGAACACCTACCGCTGCGCGGACGGCAAGTGGATCGTCATTGCGGAGGTCAATTTTGAGCGCAGCTTCTGGAATCTTCTGCGGGCCGTCGACCGGGAGGATCTGGTGGGCGATCCCCGCTGGACCTGCGTGGAGGACACCATGTACGGCGGCGCGCCGGAGATTGTGGAAATTCTGGACGAAGCCTTCGGAAAAATGACTCAGGACGAAGCGGTGGCGGCCATGAAGGCCATTGACCTGCCCGCAGGCAGGGTGCAGTCTACCACCGATGTGTTTGAAGATCCGCAGTGTCTGGCCAACAATATGATCCTGAACATCACGGCGTCCGACGGAAAGCGGCTGACCATTCCCGCCAATCCCATCAAATTTACCGATAAGAATTCCGGCGTTACCGATTTTCCTATCGGGCCGAAGCTGGGGGCGGATACGGAAGCGATCCTCGGAGAACTGGGCTACTCCCCCGAACAGCTCCGGGCGCTGATCAGCCGCGGCGTGACCATGACCGCGGGAGAGCAGTAAAAGTTTATATGAAAAGAGAGCCGGCACATTGAACCGCACCCCATTTGTTAGACAAGTATGGTAAAATACTTGTACTAAGAAATGGGGTGCTTTATTATGCCAA
>CAKUKL010000275.1 GCA_934662925.1 uncultured Oscillospiraceae bacterium
GCCCACCACCGCGTGGACCAGCCCCGCGTCAAAGCTGTGGCTGATGCCCTTCAGGGCCGCCACCTTCTGATATTGCGTCTGGTAGACGTATTTCACGTCACGCAGCTCCAAAACACCCATTGTATCCTCCGTTTCCGGGTCGGTTGGCCCGATCCTGTGCCTGAAACGCGCCCCGCGGGGCGGTTTTTCTGTATCACCATCATACCTGCCTTTTCCACTTCCGTCAATGAAAAAACGATTAAAAATAAACAAATGTCCGTGAGGGGGGGACGGAAGAGAAGAAGTATGAGGTTTGACCGCTGAAACTGGGGAGACATTCCGGCTCCGGCGGACAGCGGGCGGGGACGTCCGCGGGGAAGCGGAGTGCTCTCCGGGCAAAAAACTTGCAATTATGGCGGATTTTTGGTATTCTGAACTGGCCGGAAAATACGCCGGAGAGACGGCCCGACGGGCCGCCGCCAACAGATTGGAGATCGTTTTTATGGATTATTTTCACCTGTCCGCCGGGCAGGATACACTGGATCAGATCAGCAGCCTCGGCCTTGCCCACCTGGGCGACGCCGTGTATGAGCTGATGGTCCGCTCGTGGCTGTGCCTTCACGGCAAGGCCACCAACAAGGGCCTGCACAAGGCCGCCGTCACCTACGTGGCCGCCCCGGCGCAGGCCCGGATGGTGCAGAAGATCTTGCCCGTGCTCACGGAGGAGGAGCAGGAGGTGTTCCGCCGGGGCCGCAACAGCCACACCGCCGCCGTCCCCAAGGGGGCCAGCGTGGGGGAGTACCACACCGCCACCGCCCAGGAGGCGCTGTTCGGCTGGCTGTACCTCAGGGGCGAGACGGAGCGGCTCAACGAGCTGTTTGAACGGATGATGGAGGAATAAGGCCATGCCATTGGACGCTGTATGTATGACCGCGCTGGCGGAGGAGCTCCGCCGGGCGCTGGAGGGGGGCAAGGTGGACAAGATCTACCAGCCCACCCGGGACGAGGTGGTGCTCCATATGCGCACAGGCCGGGGGAACCGGAAGCTGCTGCTGTCCGCCAACCCCCAGCACCCCCGGGCCCAGCTCACCGGCCTGACCCGGGAAAACCCGGAGACGCCGCCCATGTTCTGTATGCTCCTGCGGAAGTATTTTCTGGGCGGGCGCATCCTCGACATTAGCCAGCCCTCCATGGAGCGGCTGCTGGATTTTAAATTTGAGACCCTCAGCGAGCTGGGCGACCGGGTGGAGCGGCGGCTGGTGCTGGAGTGCATCGGCCGGAAGTCCAACCTCATCATGCTGGACGATTCGGGCCGCATCACCGACTGCCTGCGCCGGGCGGACGCCGACCTGTCCGCCCAGCGGCCGGTAATGCCGGGGCTGTTCTATCAGCTCCCCGCCTCCACCGGCAAGCTGGACCCCACCGCCATGGCGGAGGAGGAGCGCACCGCGCTGACCCTGTCTCAGGCCCCGGAGGGAGAGGGGCAGGACAAATGGCTCCTTGACACCTTCAGCGGCATCTCACCGCTGGTGGCCCGGGAGCTGGAGTTCCAGTCCGGCGGCAGCCGGGAGGAGCTGGCCGCCCGGATGACAAAGCTCGCCGGCGTCATCGAGCGCCGTGACTTCACCCCCGTGACGCTGGTGCGGGAGGGGAAGAGCTTCGAATTTTCCTTCATGCCCATTTTGCAGTACGGCCCGTCGGTGGAGTTGAAGCGGTACGAGAGCTTCTCCCAGATGCTGGACGACTACTATGAGCAGAAGGAGGCGCAGGAGCGGGTCAAGCAGCGGGGACAGGACTTCATCCGCTCCGTCACGCAGGCCCGGAACCGCACCGTCCGGAAGATCGCGAATCAGGAGCAGGACCTGCGGAACGCCGCCGACCGGGAGAAAATGCGCCGGTACGGTGACATCATCACCACGAGCTTTTACCAGATGCGCAAGGGCCAGACAGTGCTCCGCGCGCAGGACTACTACGACCCGGACTGTGCCGAGGTGGAGATCCCGCTGGATCCGCTGCTCACACCCCAGCAGAATGCCGCGAAGTATTATAAGGACTACAAAAAGGCCCAGAAGGCGGAGGAGATGCTGGCCATCCAGCTGGACAAGAACCGCCGGGAGTTGGACTATCTGGACAGCGTTTTGCAGACCATCTCCATGTCCGAGGGCGACCGGGATCTTCAGGAGATCCGGCAGGAGCTGATGGAAAACGGCTACCTCCGGCAGCACAAGCGGAAGATGACAGCAAAGGGCAAGCAGAAGATCGTCCACTCCAAGCCCATGGAGTTCCGTTCCTCCGCCGGGCTGACCATTTTAGTGGGCAAGAACAACAGCCAGAACGACCGGCTCACCCTCAAGGACGCGGACAAGCGTGACATCTGGCTCCACGTCCAGAAGCTCCACGGCTCCCACGTCATTCTCAAGACCGGCGGGGCGGAGCCGGACGAGGCGTCCCTCACCGAGGCGGCCATGCTGGCGGCGTGGTTCTCGCAGGGCAAGGACTCCGGACAGGTGCCGGTGAACTACACGCCGGTACGGGTGGTGAAAAAGCCCGCCGGGGCAAAGCCCGGCTTCGTCGTCTACAACACGTACAACACCCTGTATGTCACTCCGGCGGAAGAGCTGGTGAAAAAGCTGCGGGTAAAATAAGGAGGAGAGCGCCGTGAAGCTTCTGTTCAAGCAGCGTATGTTTTCGTGGTTCGACAGCTATGACATCTACGACGAGGACGGGAACACCGTCTT
>CAKUKL010000276.1 GCA_934662925.1 uncultured Oscillospiraceae bacterium
GGCACAGCCCGACGGTGATCGCGGCGGCGATCACGTCCCAGACGGGAAAGGCCCGCCTGCCCACCCACATCTCCCTGTCCGCCCACAGCTACGGCCTGCCCAAGGACTCCGTTGTTTTGTTGGAGCAGATCCGGACGCTGGACAAGAAGCGGCTGCGGGAGCACATGGGCCGGGTGGACGATCAGGTCATGCGGCGAGTGGACACCGCCATCGCGGTGAGCTTCGGGCTGCACCCGGAGCAGCTGGTATGAACGAGGGCCGCGTCCGCGGCCTGTGATAACGCCGTACAGCCCGCCCTGGGCTTTTTCTCCCGGGGCGGGCGCAGAAAGAAACACGGAGGAACTGCGTATGAAAACCAAGATCAAAGTGCTGTGCGCCGTTGCGGTCGTCTTGGCGGTGATCACCGCCGCCTATGCCGCCGTCAGCGCGGGTGCGGGCAGCTCCGGCGACCCGCTGGTGACGCTAAGCTACTTAACGGGTAAGTTCACCCCCCAGATGGAAGAGAAAATGAAGGCCATGGTGGACGAAAAGGCGGCGGAACTGACGAAAAAGTTCGAGCAGACGGCCGGTACCGGCTCCTCCGGCGCGGCGGTGTTCTCCGTTGTGACCCTTTCCAAGGGGCAGACGCTGGTGGGCGACGTGGGGTGCGAGGTCATGCTGCGCGTCGGCTCGGCCACCTGCGTGTCCGACGGCTCCACCGGCCTGATCGATACCACCTCCGGCGGAAATCTGGGCAACGGCAAGGCGCTGG
Source organism: uncultured Oscillospiraceae bacterium (assembly GCA_934662925.1). Classification (GTDB taxonomy): domain Bacteria; phylum Bacillota; class Clostridia; order Oscillospirales; family Oscillospiraceae; genus Enterenecus. The sequence goes on from CAKUKL010000276.1 coordinate 752, forward strand.
AGAAGAACCACCTTTATATGGTCACCATCAGCACCCGTTCCGTCTCCGCCGGTTCGGAAACGGTGAAGCTGCTGGTCCGGGGGCCGTACACCATCCAGTAATACATATTCTGAAAGGCTCCGCTGCGGCGGAGCTTTTTTCTGCTTGACATACCTCGGAAATCTAAGTATACTATGCATAGATTGCCGAGGTATAAAACGCAGCCGCCTTTGCGGCAGATAGGAGGATGCTATGAAGATCGACAAGAGCTTGCTGTCCGGCAGCACCACGCTGCTGGTGCTGTCCCTGCTCCGGGGCGGCGATATGTACGGGTACGAGATGATCTCGGAGTTGTCCCGGCGCAGCGACCGGACCTTTGAGCTGAAGGAGGGGACGCTCTATCCCATTCTCCACGGGCTGGAGCAGGACAAGTGCGTCACCGCCTACGAAAAGGAGGCCCCCACGGGCCGGAAGCGGAAGTATTACCACATCACCCGCCGGGGGCTGGAGCTGCTGGAGCAGAAGCAGGAGGAATGGCGCTTTTTCACCGGAAAGGTCAACGGCGTGGTGTTCGGCGACGCCCTTGCCCCGGCGTGAGGTGTGCCATGGGCAATGTCAACTGGGAGTCCTGGGCCCACCGGGCGGCCCGGCACATCCGCTTCAAGCCCGACCGGGCCCCGGCGGAGGAAGAGCTGCTGGCCCACATGGAAGACCGGGCGGAGGAGCTGATCGGCGGCGGGATGCCAGTCCGGGACGCGGAGCGCTCCGCTCTCGCCGCCATGGGGGATGCCGACGAGGTGGGCGCGGCCCTCGCCGCCGTCCATAAGCCGTGGCTGGGCTATCTTTGGCTGTGGTCCCGCCGGGTGCTGTTCGTATGCGTTCTGGCGGTGCTGATCGTCTCCTTCGGCGCGGCGGACCGCCTGCCCCTTGCCCCGGACAGCGGCGTCGCGGAGTTCCGAGAGAGGCTTGAGCGCTGGGTGAACGACCCGGAGCACTATACCGTCGCGGTGCTTGACGCCGACTGCCGCGCCAAAAGCGACGGCTTTACCTTCGCCGTGCCCTGGGCGGCGGTGGTGAGCAACAAGGCCTATGTCTATACTGAGGAGTACGACGGAAAGACGTACAACGAAGTGGTGGATTCCCAGCGCTTCCTGCTGCTGCCTCTGGAGTGCAGCCGCCTGCTGCCCATGACGGACGATCTCCCGGCCTTCCGGTATTTTTACGCCGTGGACGATCTGGGCAACCGCTACGAGGATTTCTGGGCGAAGGGGAACGATGGTATGCAGCTGACGGGCAATTATAGTCAGGTCAGCCTGTGGCGCAGCCGGTACGCCGCGCGGATCGACCGGCTGGACCCCGACGCCAGCTGGGTCGAGCTGCGCTACGACCGGGACGGCCGGGACGTGTGCCTGCGCATCGATCTGACGGGAGGTGAGGGACAGTGAGCGAAAAGCTGCGTGAAAAATGGAGCGCGCTGACGGACGGCCTGCGGGCAAAGCTGCCCCGGTTGTCCCGCCCTCAGCGGATCGTCCGCAACCTCATCTGCATCCCGCTGGCGGTGCTCCTCGTCTGGCTGCTGGCCGGGGGAGAGGCCCTGACGCCGGAGCGGGCCTTCCGCCGGGCGGAGACATTCAGCATGATCGGCCCGTCGGAGATCTTATGCGAGGAGACCTACCGCTACTACTATTCCACGGAATACCGATGGTTTCTGGGAAAGACGGCGGAGGGCTACGTCTCCGCGAAGTGCGGGCGGACCGGCGGCTTCCCGTGGGGCTGGTACGGGCAGGCGGTCTACTGGCCCCGGGGCGAGGGAGCGACGGTGGTGATCCGGGAGGGGACAAAGACCCAGGACGTGTACGAACCGGCGTGGTTTTACGTGCTGGGCGTACCCGATTCCGCCGTCCGGGCGGAGGTGACCATGCACTCCGTGACCGGCGGCAGTCTGAACGGCAAGCGGTATGATTTGGACTGGCTCTGTACTGTGTAC
>CAKUKL010000277.1 GCA_934662925.1 uncultured Oscillospiraceae bacterium
CAATGCGGACAACACCATCACGGTCACGGGCCTGAAAAAGGGCGAAGCGCGAATCAGCATCACGGCGACCTACAAGCTGAACGGCAAGGATTACACAGCCACGACGAGTCTGGTTGTGACGGTCAAGGAGCCTGACCCACAGCCCACGCCCACACCGCCCGAAACGGGCGGCGGCTGAAAAAACCAACGGACGGCGTTTGCCGTGGAGATTTCCAAAAAATGAGAAAGCAGGAGGACGATCAGGATGAAAAAGGTGAAAAACAACAGCGGAGCCACCATCCTGATGGCCCTCCTGCTCATTTTGCTGGCTACGGCGGTAGGCGCGGCGGTGTTGACCGCCGCTGTCAGCGCCGCCCGCCATCTGCGCAGCGACCGGGAGGCCCAGCAGAACTACCTGACGGTCAGCTCCGCCGCGGAGCTAATCCGGGACAGCATCAACGGGCAGACCTATGAGCGGACGCTGACGAAGTACTATAATAAAGTAAATATTACAGATACGAATGGAATTGTCATAGGAGTACGCTATGATTACGCCCGCACGGAAATCGTCCAAACTCCTTCTGACGGGAAAACAGGGGGGATCATGGGGGCGTGGCTCGTCGACTGCATTGCCGACAGGGATAATGAGAACAAGGAATTTGCCAGCTTTAAAAAATGCGAGGATACCATCACGGTGACGGTGGATGCCGGAGGGGGCAGTCTGCGGCCGGTGCAGGCGAAATTTTTGGCGCAGGCGGATGGTAAAATTCAAGTTGAGCTGTCTCTGGTACAGGAGGACGGCAAAACGGAGGACGACTGCCGCATGACCCTGACCATGCAGGGGACGCTGGAAACGAAGGGAGAGCCGGTTCCCGCTGAACCGAACAGGGATACCTACACATTCATCACCACGGTCAAATGGGGCTCTCCAAGAATCGAAAAAGGCATTGGAACCAAGGAGGCGGGCACATGAACAAGCTGAGAGACAACCGGGGCGAAACGCTGATCGAATCGCTGGTCTCCGTCCTGATCGCTGTGCTGGCCTTCGCGGTGCTGGCAACCTCTGTGGTCACGGCGGAGAAGATCAACGCCCAGACCCGGCAGGAACGGAAGGAAAAGGGAATGTTTTCCTATGCGAACGCTGCATCACCAACCGAGAAGCCGGTCACGCTGAACGGAGAACACGGCAAAAAAGGCACCGGCACGGTGTCGCTTTATAAAAGCAACGGCTATTACTACTACAATTACAAGAAACCGGGGGTCGAGCCATGAACAAGCTGCGAGATCAAAAAGGCCTGACCATGGTGGAGCTGCTTGTGACGGTGGTCATCGTGCTGCTGTTCAGCGGCCTTGTGGCGGTGGGGGCCGACGCCGGGGTGCGGAGCTTTCGCACCTCCATGGCGGATGCGCAGGCACAGGAGCTTTGCTCCACACTGACCACCGCCCTCAGCGACAAGCTGCGCTACTGCACCGTGGAGAACGACAAAAATCGGATCTTCTTTCAGGATGTCGGCTATGTAGATGGCACCGTTGGCAGCGTTTTTTCCGTGAATGACGACGGCCAGCTGGAGCTGGACGGAAAGCGCTTTCTGGGAAAGGCCGCCTACCCGCAGGGGTTGAAGATCGACGACTTTTCGATAGAGTTCACGAACAATACCTTTACAGTCAAATTTCAGATCGTAAACCGGGAGGGCACTGCGATGGCCTCCGCGGATTTTCAGGTAAAACGGATCAATTTGGAATACACACCGGCAGCGCCTGCACCGGAGGCACCGTAGGCCGCTGCCCTGTTTCAACGGTCACAGTGACCGCATAGGGAGGACATAAAATGACGATCAAGCAATGCTATGAGGCGATGGGAGCCGATTATGAGAACGTTTCCCAGCGAATTCCCAGCGAGGCCATGATCAAAAAATTTGCCACGAAATTTCCGGAGGACGAGAGCTTCACGCGGTTGACGGACGCTTTGAAGAACGGCAACGCGGAGATCGCGTTCCGGGCGGTGCATACCATGAAGGGCCTGTGCCTGACGCTGGGACTTTCCAATCTGACCGCTCCGGCCAGCGAATTGACGGAATTATTGCGAAACGGATGCTTAGATGGTAGCGAAACACTTTACAACAGGCTGGCGCTGGAGTATACTAAAACAATAGAGCTTCTTAAAGCGGTGGATTGACCGTCAATGGGAGACCGGTCCGTGCCACGAGACCAAGAGCCGCTTTCCGGTTGTATAGATAAAGGTCGGAAGCGGCGAAATAGAAAGATACAATTTCCGCGTAAGCGGAAATAGTAGGAGGGGATAGCAGCATGGAACAGCAGACATTAATGATCGTTGATGATTCGAAGCTCAATCGAATGATGCTGATGGATATTTTGGGAGACCAGTATCATTACATTGAAGCCGCGGACGGGCGGCAGGCTGTCCGGCTGCTGGAAAAGGACCTGACGGTCGATTTGATGCTGATGGACGTCCACATGCCCGAGATGGACGGCTTCCAAGTGCTGGAGCAGATGAACCGCTTCAACTGGATCAACGAGGTCCCGGTCATCATGGTTTCCGCGGAGGATCGGCGGGAAGCCTCTGAGCGGGCGTATACGTTAGGGGTCACGGATTTCATCCATCGGCCCTTTGACGCGTTTATCGTGCGTCACCGGGTAGAAAACACCCTCAGACTCTACGCCAACCAGAAGCGGCTGATGAACCTGGTTTCCGCGCAGATCTATGAAAAAGAGG
>CAKUKL010000278.1 GCA_934662925.1 uncultured Oscillospiraceae bacterium
ACGCCACCGAGCTCACTGCCGCCCTCATCAATCAGGAGGGCGACCTCGTCTCCGGCATCCGGCACGCGCAGGAGATGATCGACGGCTCCATGACCATGCTCATCCTGACCCCCGACGGTCTCATCGCCGCCCGGGACAAGCTGGGCCGCCTGCCGGTAATTTTAGGCAGAAACGAGGACGGCTACTGCGTCTCCTTCGAGTCCTTCGCCTATCACAAGCTGGGCTATGACGACTACCGGGAGCTCGGCCCCGGCGAGATCGTCCGTCTCACCCCCGACAGCGAAGAGGTCCTTGCCGCCCCCGGCAACAAAATGCGCATCTGCGCCTTCCTGTGGACCTATTACGGCTATCCCAACTCCCGATACGAGAGCGTCAATGTGGAGGTCATGCGCAACCGCAACGGCGAGATCATGGCCCGGGCGGACAAGGCCCGGGGCGTGGCACAGGGCATCGACTATGTGGCGGGCGTGCCCGACTCCGGCCTTCCCCACGCCATCGGCTACGCCAACGAGAGCGGCGTCCCCTATGCCCGCCCCTTCGTGAAATACACCCCCACATGGCCCCGCTCCTTCATGCCCACCAACCAGAGCGTCCGCAATCAGGTGGCCAAAATGAAGCAGATCCCCGTACCCGAGCTGATCGAAGGCAAAAAGCTCCTGTTCGTGGACGACTCCATCGTCCGGGGCACCCAGCTGCGGGAAACGGTGGAATTCCTCTACGAGAGCGGCGCCAAGGAAGTCCATATCCGCTCCGCCTGCCCGCCCATTATGTACGGCTGCAAGTATCTCAACTTCTCCCGCAGCAACTCCGAGATGGAGCTGATCGCCCGCCGCACCATTCAGGAACTGGAGGGCGACGAGGGTCAGGCGCACATCGACGAGTACGCGGACGCCGCCACCGAACGCGGCCAGTGCCTGCTCCACGCCATCTGCGAAAAGCTTCACTTCAGTTCCCTCGGCTATCAGTCGCTGGACGGGCTGCTGGAATCCATCGGCATCGACCGGGACAAGGTCTGCACCTATTGCTGGAGCGGCCGGGAATAATCCCGTCTATCATAATTTCGGAGGTCACTCAACCCATGAAGAATTCTCATTCTGAATCCTACGCCGCCGCCGGCGTGGACGTCACCGCCGGCTACGAATCCGTCGAGCGCATCAAACCCATGGTGGAATCCACCTATATTCCCGGCGTTCTGGGCACACTGGGCGGCTTCGGCGGCATGTTCGCCCCCGATTTCGCCGGGATGAAGCGCCCCGTGCTGGTGTCCGGCACTGACGGCGTGGGCACCAAGCTCAAGCTGGCCATGCTCTTGGACAAGCACAACACCATCGGCATCGACTGCGTCGCCATGTGCGTCAACGACATCATCTGCGGCGGCGCGTCCCCCCTGTTCTTCCTTGATTACATCGCCTGCGGCAAGAATAAGCCCGAGCGCATCGCCAGCATCGTGGAGGGCATCACCGAGGGCTGCCGTCAGGCCGGCTGCGCTCTGGTGGGCGGCGAGACCGCCGAGCACCCCGGCATGATGGAAGACGATGACTACGATCTGGCCGGCTTCTCCGTGGGCATCGTCGATGAGGACAAGATCATCGACGGCCGGGATCTGGCCGAGGGCGACGTGCTCATCGGCCTTGCCTCCACCGGCGTCCACTCCAACGGCTTCTCGCTGGTGCGCAAGGTGCTGAACATCACCACCCGCGAGGTGCTGGACGAGTACGTGCCCGAGCTGGGCACCACCATCGGCGAAGCCCTGCTCCGCCCCACCAAGATTTACGTTCACGCCGTCAAGAGCCTGCTCCAGCGGGGCGTTGCCGTCCACGCCATCAGCCACATCACCGGCGGCGGCCTTTACGAGAACGTTCCCCGCATGATGACCGACGGCCTTACCGCCCAGATCCACACCTCCACTGTTCCCGTCCCCCCCATCTTCTCCCTCATCGCCCAGCGAGGCAATATTCCGGAGCGGGATATGTACAACACCTTTAACATGGGCGTGGGCCTCATTCTGGCCGTGCCCAAGGATCAGGTGGGTCAGGCCGTGGAGACGCTCATTCAGGCCGGTGAACGCGCCTATGTCATCGGCAGCGTGGTCAGGGGCAGTGACGGCGTGGAGCTGATCTGAACGCCATGAAAAATATTGCTGTTCTCGTCTCCGGCGGCGGCACCAACCTTCAGGCCCTCATCGACGCGCAGGGCCGGGGCGAGCTGGTCAACGGCCGCATCGCTGCCGTCATCGCCTCCAAGCCCGGCGTTTACGCGCTGGAGCGGGCCGCGGCTGCCGGGATCCCCGGCTATGTGGTGGCCCGGAGGGACTACCCCTCCAGCCGGGATATGACCGTCGCGCTGGTGGAAAAGCTCCGGTCGCTGGACATTGATCTGGTGGTGCTGGCCGGCTTCATGACCATCCTCACCGAGGAGATGGTGCAGGCCTTCCCCAACGCCATCCTCAACGTCCACCCGGCCCTCATCCCCTCCTTCTGCGGCCCGGGGTATTACGGGCTGCACGTCCACGAAAGGGCGCTGGAATACGGGGTCAAGCTGTCCGGCGCAACGGTGCATTTCGTCTCCGAGGAGTGCGACGGCGGCCCCATCGTCCTCCAGAAAGCCGTCCCCGTGGAGGAGGGCGACACCCCGGAGACCCTTCAGCGCCGCATTATGGAGCAGGCGGAGTGGGTGCTGCTCCCTC
>CAKUKL010000279.1 GCA_934662925.1 uncultured Oscillospiraceae bacterium
GTATAAGGCCCGGTGCCACCGGCTTAACCGTCTGGTGGCCGTCAAGATCCTCAAGCCGGAGCTTGCCAGCGACGCGGAGTTCCGCCGCCGCTTCCACGACGAGTCTCAGGCCGTCGCTATGCTCTCCCACACCAATATCGTCACCGTGTACGACGTGAGCCATTCCGACGGGCTGGACTACATCGTCATGGAGCTTGTGGACGGGATGACCCTCAAGCAGTATATGCAGAAACGGGGCGCGCCCCTGAACTGGCGCGAAGCGCTCCACTTCATCACCCAAATCGTCCGGGCGCTGGGCCACGCCCACAGCCGGGGCATCATCCACCGGGACATCAAGCCCCAGAACATTCTGGTGCTCCGGGACGGCAGTGTCAAGGTCACGGATTTCGGCATTGCCCGTATCACCAGCGCGGCACAGGCCACCCTGACGCAGGAAGCGCTGGGCTCCGTCCACTATATCTCGCCGGAGCAGGCGAGGGGCAGCCACATCGACGGCCGCTCCGACCTCTATTCCGCCGGCGTAGTGCTGTATGAGATGCTGACCGGCCGCCTGCCCTTCGAGGGGGAGACCCCCGTTTCCGTGGCCATCCAGCACATCAACTCCATCCCCATCCCGCCCCGGGATCTGAACCCCAGTATCCCGCCCGCGCTGGAAGCCATCACCCTGAAGGCCATGGCGCCCAAGGTGGAGGACCGCTATGCCTCCGCCGACGAGATGCTGGACGATCTGGAGGAATTCCGCAAAAATCCGGATGTGGTGCCCGAGCACGCTCGGGAGGTGGGAACCATGCTTGATGAGCCCACCCGGGTCGTCCCCGTGGCAGACATCAAGCAGGAGGCAGAGGCCCAGCGCGGCCACCGCGGTCAGAGCCACGAAACGCCAAGCTATAGGGACGACAGCAGCTACCGCCGCCCGGTCCGGCCCCAGCGCCAGTCGGCGGAGGATGACTATGACGACGAGGAGGAAGAGCCCCGCCGCCGGGGCGTCCCGCCTATCCTCATCGCCATTCTCGCCATCCTTGTGTTCGCGGGCGGTATGTTCTTCTTCATTTACAACTTCTTCATCAAAGGCATGACCACCACACCCAAGGATCTGGAAGTGCCCGACCTGTCTCCGTACACCCTGTCCCAGCTTCAGGAGGACACCTCGCTCTATGAGGGCTTTACCCTGAAGTTTGAGTATCAGGAAAGCGACGAGCACGAGGAAAACACCGTCATCGACCAGAAGCCCAAGGCGGGCGAGAGCGCCCGGGAGGGCAGTGAGATCACCGTGGTGATCTCTCAGGTGTCGGAGCCCGTCATCATGCCGGATCTGGAAAACAAGTACGGCATCTCCGCCATGAACGAGCTGACCAAAATGGGCCTTGTGCCGGAGCCGGAATACGAAAATGACGATGAGATCACCGCGGACTACGTCATCCGCACCTCGCCGCAGGCAGGGGAGAGCCTGACCAAGGGCCAGACCGTGAAGGTGGTCATCAGCATGGGTCCCAAGACCGAGATGGTCACGGTGCCGCCCTTCCTGAACATGGACATCAATCAGGCCAGGAGCGCCGCGGAGATGTACGGTCTCGTGGTGGAAAAGGTCGAAGAATTCCCCAGCGACGAATATGACGCGGGCAAGGTCATGTTCCAGAGCATCGCCAGCGGCCAGCAGGTGGAAAAGGGCACGAAGATCAGCTTCCAGATCAGCACCGGCCCCGCAGAGCAGCCCTCCGCCAGCCCGGAGCCTTCGGAGTCCGCCGATCCTCAGCCCAGCAATACCAGCACCTCCACAACGCAAAAGACCATCGAGATCAATCTTGATGACTATATTTCCAAGGAAACGATCCATCTGGTGGTAAAGGTGGGCGGAACGGTCAACTTTGACACCATGGTGAACACCATTCTGGGCACCCAGACGGTGCAGATCACCGGCTCCGGCAAGCAGACAGTGGAGATCATCGTGGACGGCGTCACGGTGGAGACCCGCACTGTGGACTTCGCGGCATGACGCAGGGCCGCATCATCAAAGCCATCAGCGGCTTCTATTACGTGGACGTGGGCGGCGAGACCGTCGCCTGCCGCGCCCGTGGAAAGTTCCGCCACGCGAAGATCACGCCGCTGGTGGGCGATCTGGTGGATATCACCCGGACGGAGGAAGGGGCGGGGATGGTAGATGCCATCGCCCCCCGCCGCAGCGAGTTCCACCGCCCGGCGGTGGCTAACATCGACCAGTTGGTCATCGTCGCCTCCGGCGCCACACCGGTGACCGATCCCTTCCTCATTGACCGCATGACCGCCATCGCGCTGGCAAAAGGCTGCCCTTCGGTCATCTGCTTCAATAAGGCGGATCTCGACCGGGCGGACGATCTCTTCGAGGTGTACCGTCAGGACGGATTCCAGACGCTCCGGGTGAGCGCTGAAACCGGTGAGGGAATTGAAGAGCTTAGAGCGGCAATCGCCGGGAAGGTTTCTGCCTTTACAGGGAATTCCGGCGTCGGCAAGTCCAGCATCCTCAACGCGCTCTACCCGGATTTCGGAATCGAGACGGGAGAGGTCAGCGAAAAGCTGGGCCGCGGGCGGCACACCACCCGCCACGTGGAGCTGTTTCCCGCCGACGGCGGATTTATCGCCGATACCCCGGGATTTTCCTCCTTTGATGTGGAGGGCGAGATCGTCCGCAAGGAGGAGC
>CAKUKL010000280.1 GCA_934662925.1 uncultured Oscillospiraceae bacterium
CGCTGGGCAGCGATACCGGCGGCTCCATCCGCCAGCCCGCCTCCTACTGCGGCGTCACCGGCATGAAGCCCACCTACGGCACCGTGTCCCGGTACGGGCTCATCGCCTACGCCTCGTCGCTGGACCAGATGGGCCCCCTGTGCCGGGACGCCGCCGACTGCGCTGCCGTGCTGGATGTGATCCAGGGGCAGGACCGCCGGGACGGCACCAGCCTTGCCGGGGAGTACGGCCATCTGCTGGACGGACTCAACGGCGATGTCCGGGGCATGAAGATCGGCATCCCCGCGGAGTGCTTCGGCGACGGGCTGGACAGCGAGGTGCGGAGCGCCGTTCTCGCCGCGGCGGAGGTGCTGAAGAGCCGGGGGGCGGAGCTTGTGGAGCTGTCCTTCCCGGTGATGGAGTACGTGGTGCCCACCTACTACATCATCGCCGCCGCCGAGGCGTCGTCCAACCTGTCCCGGTTCGACGGCGTGAAGTACGGCTGGCGGGCGGAGGGGTACGACGGCCTTGCCGGCCTCTACTGCAAGACCCGCACCGAGGGCTTCGGCGCGGAGGTGAAGCGGCGCATTCTGCTGGGCACCTTCGTGCTGTCCACCGGCTACTACGACGCCTATTACAAGAAAGCTCTTCAGGTGAAGGCGGTCATCAAGGAGGCCTTTGACCGGGCCTTTGAGCAGTGCGACCTGCTGCTGGCCCCCGTGGCCCCTACCACGGCGCCCCGACTGGGGGAGAGCCTGTCCGACCCGCTCCAGATGTATCTGAGCGACATTTACACCGTGTCCGTCAATCTGGCGGGGCTGCCGGGGCTGTCCATGCCCTGCGGCTTCGATAAAAAGGGCCTGCCCATCGGCGCGCAGCTCATCGGCCCCCACTTCGGCGAGGGGAAGATCCTGAACGCCGCCCATGCGTTCCAGCTGGACACGGACTATCACAAGCAGACCCCGAAAGGAGGCGAGCGGGCATGACATGGGAGACGGTCATCGGCCTTGAGACCCACGTGGAGCTTGCCACGAAGACGAAAATTTTCTGCGGCTGCACCACCGCCTTCGGCGGCGCGCCCAACACCCACTGCTGCCCGGTGTGTACCGGAATGCCCGGGACGCTGCCGGTGCTGAACCGCTCGGTGCTGGACTTCGCGGTGAAGGCGGGGCTGGCGCTGGGGTGCAGCATTACGAAATACAGCAAATTCGATCGGAAAAACTACTTTTACCCCGACCTGCCCAAGGCGTACCAGATCAGCCAGCTGTACCTGCCCATCTGCCGGGACGGCGCGGTGCCCATTTCCACGGGCAAGACCATCCGCATCCACGAGATCCACATGGAGGAGGACGCGGGCAAACTGGTCCACGACCCGTGGATCGACCAGACCCGGGCGGACTACAACCGCTGCGGCGTGCCCCTCATCGAGATCGTCACCGAGCCGGACTTCCGTACTGCCGACGAGGTCATCGCGTACCTTGAAAAGCTCAAGGAGACGCTGCAGTATCTGGGGGTGTCCGACTGCAAGATGCAGGAAGGCTCCCTCCGGTGCGACGTGAACCTGTCCGTCCGGCCCATGGGCAGCACGGAGCTGGGTACCCGGACGGAGATGAAGAACCTCAACTCCTTCAAGGCCATCGCCCGGGCCATCGACTACGAAGCCAGGCGGCAGATCGAATTGATTGAAGAGGGGAAGCGGGTGGTGCAGGAGACCCGGCGCTGGGACGAGAACAAGGACGCCACCTACGCCATGCGCTCCAAGGAAAACGCGCAGGATTACCGTTATTTCCCCGAACCGGACATCCCGCCTATCGAGTTGACGGACGAGTATCTGGACGGCGTCCGGGCGGCCCAGCCGGAGCTTGCGGAAGAGAAGCGGGCCCGGTATCAGGCGGAGTACGGCCTGCCGGAGTACGACTGCAAAATGATTACGTCGGACAAGGCGCTGGCCGACCTGTTCGAGACGCTGGTGGCCCGGGGGGCCGCGCCCAAGCAGGGGGCCAACTGGATCATGGGCGAGGTGCTGGGGGCCCTGTCCGCCCGGGCCATGGAGCCCAAGGACATGAAGCTCACGGCGGACACGCTGGCCCGGCTCATCGCGCTGGTGGCCGAAGGCAAGCTCAACCGCAACACCGCCGTCAAGGTGTTTGAGGCCGTGTTTGACGACAACGGCGACGTGGACGCTTACGTGAAGGCCCACGGGCTGGAGCAGGTCAGCGACGCGGGACTGGTGGAGGAGGTCGTGGCCCGGGTGTTGGCGGCCAATCCCCAGTCGGTGGCCGACTTCAGGGGCGGCAAGGAAAAGGCTTTCGGCTTTCTGGTGGGCCAGACCATGCGGGAGCTGAAGGGCAAAGCGGACCCAAGGGTGGTCAATGAGACGCTGCGGAAAAAACTCAGCGGAGAACAGTAAAAACACGTAAAAACAAATACGCGCCGCAATATATCAAGCGATATATTGCGGCGCGTATTTACATCCTTCGTTAATTGTCGCACTGAGTCGGATAGGCCAGCAGGTGGGAGATCTTGACGGCGGTCTCCTTGACGGCGGGGATGATCTCCTCAATGTGGGACGCAGGGAGGCGGGAGGCGGGGCCGGAGATGCAGACGCCGGCCACCACCAGACCGGTATAGTCGTAAATGGGCGCGGCCACGCAGCGGGCGCCCAGCTCGTACTCCTCGGCGTCCAGCGCGTAG
>CAKUKL010000281.1 GCA_934662925.1 uncultured Oscillospiraceae bacterium
GGAGCGGGACGCGGCGGAGCACACCGGCGCGGAGGTGCTGGGCGAAGACAGGTTAATGTGGGACGGTGACGGCGAGGTGGTGGTCATCGACGGCGTGCGGAAAGCGTGCTCCGGCTGGGCCAAGGAGTGGGAGCGGGTATGCTGGGGCGCGCTGGAGAGCGTGAACCTCCACAAGGAGGAAAACACATGATCACGAAAGACCCCTATGGGATCAGCGCCTGCACCCGGCCGGGGCTGGCACCGGAGCCGAGGACGGGGAAGGCCGACCTGCACACTATGGACAGGCCGGAGGTGGTGAACATGTGCCTGAACTGCCAGAAGAGCGCGAAGGAGTGCCACGGCTCCTGCCCCAACAAGAGCGGGGCCGGATTCGAGCGGGACAAACAGATTCGGGAGCTGGCAAAGCTCCGGTGGAGTGGGAAGAGCGTCGCCGCCGCGGTGAAGGAGCTGGGCATCACGAAGACAAAAGCCGCCCGGTGGTCCTGCACGTCGGTATACAAGCGGGAGCTGGAGCGGCTGAAGAAGATCCGGAGGATGATGCGGGAGGAGGGTGTCGTATGATCAAGGAGATCTGGGAGCAATTACAGAAGCGGGCGGAGTATGCCGTGGCCAGCCGGAACCTTGAGCTGATGTACGAGACCTACGGCATGGTGAAGATGGCCCGGGAGATGTGCGCCATCACGAAGGAGCAGTTCGCCGCGCTGAACGAGAAGCTGGTGCGGAAGGGGATCAATGACCCGAGGGCGTATGACACAAAGTGAGTATTACAAGGAGGACATGAGAATGAGCGACATTAGGGTAACACAGGCGGAGATCGATCTGCTGCTGAACAGTGCAGATGTGCGGGTACGCACGGACTTTAACAAGTGTACTGTGGTGACGGCGCGGCTGAGCAACGGATTTATCCTGACGGAAAGCGGCGCATGTGTAGATCCAACCAACTACGATGTGCAGCAGGGCAAGAGACTGTGCTTGAAGCATATTGAGAACAGGCTGTGGGAGCTGGAGGGATATGCTCTGCAGAAGAAAATATACGAGGAACGCAATGCGAAGGGCATAGAGAAGGCTGAGACGCATGATTTCGGCTGGGCACTGAAAAAAATGCGCTGCGGATGTCCGGTGCGGCGCAAAGGCTGGAACGGAAAGAATCAGTATATTGAACTGGCGTCGTCTATCAGCTACACATCTCCGGATGGTACAGTTGTCAATGCTGTACATGAGAACATCGGGAATAAGGCCATTGCGTTCTGCGGTACATCCGGGGTCCAGATGGGATGGCTGGCAAGTCAGGCGGACATGCTGGCGGAAGATTGGGAGATTGCGGAAAAGTGACATGGAGCAGATGACGCTGTTTGACCCGCTGCCGCAGGTAGGTGAATACGTGGCAGCCCACGGCGCCCGGCTCGGGTGGGACGAGCTTCGGCCCGGTATGGTGGCCATCCTCGACCAGTCCACGCAGAGCCATGAGTGGCTGCGGGTCACAGTGGTGGAAAAGATCGTCAGGACGCCGGATGACCTGCGGGTGATCCTGAATGGCGGAAGAGGATGCCGGCCGCTCATTAACCGCCGGTACATCGACAGCGGGGCCGTGAAATTGTACAAGGAGCTGAATTGAAATGACAGATCTGGAGATCATCCGGGCGCTGCGGTGCGTATCGTCTCCGGAGCCGGAGAGAGACTGCGGCACATGCCCGTATTTCCGGAAGGAAACGCTGTCGGAAGAACTGCAGGACAAACTGGGAGTCAAGACGTGGGACAGCTGCGACGTAGATCGGATCGGACTGGATGCGGCGGCCTGGCTGGAGCACAGGGCGCAGCAGCTGGAGCTTGCCCGGGGCGAGCGGGACGTGGTGACAAAGCGGATGATCGAGCTGGAGATCGGAGGAGGCGGAAAGTGATGTTAGGATGAGTGACATGGAACAGGCCGCTATTGAGCGGCTCAGGACGGCGTCCGAAATTTCGCTGAGATCATACGGGACACCGCTGGTAATTACATATTCCGGCGGCAAGGACAGCGACGTACTGCTGCATCTGGCCGAAGCCAGCGGGATCCCTTTTGAGGTGCTGCACAGCCTGACCACGGCGGACGCTCCGGAGACGGTGCGGCACGTGTATGACACCTTCCGCCGGCTGGAGGAGAAGGGCGTCAAATGCACTGTAGATAAGCACGTCCAGCCGGACGGCTCCCGCGTGACCATGTGGAACCTGATCCCCCGGAAGCTCATTCCGCCCACCAGACTGGTGCGGTATTGCTGTGAGGTGCTGAAAGAGGGTGGCGGCAAGGGACGGTTTATCGCGACCGGTGTGCGCTGGGCAGAATCCGCCAACCGGAAAAAACGCGGGCTGCTTGAAGTACAACATTCCGACATCAAAAAGCGGCTGACGCTCATGGACGACAATGATGAGAGCCGCCGCATGTTTGAGACCTGCCAGTTAAAAGGGAAACGGGTTGTAAACCCCATAGTGGACTGGGAGGAAACAGACATTTGGGACTATATAGCCGCAAAGAAAATCCCCGTGAACCCCCTGTACTGCGATGGGTTCCGCCGGGTCGGCTGCATTGGGTGCCCGATGGCGAGCAGGACCCGGGCGATGGAGTTTGCGCGCTACCCCGGAATCAAAATGGCGTACATCCGGGCGTTTGACAGGATGCTGGAGAGGCGCATAGCTC
>CAKUKL010000282.1 GCA_934662925.1 uncultured Oscillospiraceae bacterium
GGCCACGGTCATGTGGCTGGTGCGCTCCTCGTCATAGCCCCGGATCTGCCGGGGGGACAGGCCCATGGCCTTGCGCTTTTCGTCCACCAGCACCCGCACGCCGCTGCCCTTTTCCCGGTTGATCATCCGCAGCTCCGGCCGGACCAGCGCGGACACCCCCTCGATCCCCTTGGGGTTGCCGGTTGGGACGTAAATGCCCGTGGTGCGCCCGAAGAGCCGCACCACCGTCACCTCCATCCCCGGCAGCAGCTTGGCGATGTACGGCAGGTTGTAGGTCCCCGTGGCCTCATCCCACAGGTGGGCGGTGGCCATGTCCACCTTGCCGTGGTAGAGCATGGTCAGGCCGTTGTAGCTCCCGGCGTGGGAACGGAGCACCACCGCGCCGTTGCCCACGCTGGAGGTCACGAAGTCCGCGATCATGTCCAGCGAACCGTCCTGTCCGCACAGGATGGCCCCGGGCCGCCCGCTCTCCCGGAGGAGGGGCTTTTTCGGCGGCTGGGCGGGCCGGGGGGCCCCGGTCATCCCCTCCAGCGCCGTCCGGGGGATGCGCAGCTGCTTGCCGATCCTGGTGGAGGGAATGTCCCCCCGCTTGACCAGCTCGTAAACGGTGGTTTTCTTTAATTTCAGGTAGTCCGCGGCTTCCTGCGCGGTGAGCAGATCGTCGGGCATAGGGCAGGCACTCCATTCCGGTTCCGGTTTTGATAGTTCAGTATAGCACAGTTTCGTTTCCTTTGACACAAAAAATTTGGTTGTAGCCGGTAAAAGAAAACCGTGTCGAGGGAGGGGTTGAAAAGCGAAAAACAATCCACTATACTGGACAATGTTGATCCGCGACTTAACAAAACAGAACGAAACCGAACAAAAGGAGCGAATGAAATGAAGAAGAAACTGCTTGCACTCCTTCTCGCGCTGAGCATGGTCTTTGCTCTGGCCGCCTGCTCCGGCAACGGCGGCACCGCCGGCCAGCCCTCCGACGCTGTGTCCGCGACGCCCTCTCAGGAACCTTCCGTCGCTCCCTCCGGCGAACCTTCCGCCGCGCTGGACGCCGCTGAGATCCAGGTCTTTATCGCCGCCTCTCTGGAAAACGCCTTCAAGGACCTCATCGCCCTGTATAACGAGACTCAGCCCAACGTCACCGTCACTTACAACGCCGATTCCTCCGGCACACTGCTCACCCAAATCGAAGAGGGCTATGAGTGCGATATCTTCTTCTCCGCCGCCACCAAGCAGATGAAGTCTCTGGAGGAGGACGGCCTCGTCATGGACGGCACCCGTGTGGACCTGCTCCGCAACGAGGTGGTGCTCATCACGTGGAAGGGCTCCGGCACCAAGGTCACCGGCATTGAGAACATCGCCGACGCCGCCTCCATCGCGCTGGCCGACGGCTCCGTCCCCGTGGGCAAGTACACCCGCGTGGCCCTCCAGAATCTGGGCGTGCTGGACAAGGATGCCGACCCCTCCGGCATCTCCACCGAGGATGTCTCCGCCGCTCTCGGCGGCGTTGAGATCAACGAGTGCGGCAACGTGTCCAAGGTCAAGGAGGCCGTCAGGGAGGGCTCCAACGAGGTGGGCACCGTGTACTACTCCGACGCCTACTCCGTCCGGGACGACGTGGACATCATCGAGCACATCTCCACCGACCTCACCGGCGCCATCGTGTACCCCATGTGCCGCGTGACCAACGCCGAGGCTGACGCCGCCCAGACCGCCGCGGCCGACGACTTCTTCGCCTTCCTCCAGACGCCGGAGGCCATGGCCATCTTTGAGGAGTACATGTTCGTCAACAACATCGGCTGATCTGCCGTCAATTTCTGATTTTTCAACGCGGAACGGGCGGGGGCTGACCCCCGTCCGTTCCCGTCGTATCAAAACGAAAAGCGAGGTGCCGCTCATGGGCGAGCTGCTGGACATTCTCAAAACGCTGGACTGGTCGCCGCTGTTCATCTCCCTGAAAACCGGCGTCGCGGCCACCGTGGTCTGCTTCTTCCTCGGCGTGTGGGCGGCCCATGGCGTGCTGAAGCTGGGCCCCCGGGCACGGGCGGTGGCGGACGGCTTCCTGACCCTCCCCATGGTGCTGCCCCCCACGGTGGCGGGCTTCTTTCTGCTGCTGCTGTTCTCCCTGCGGCGGCCCTTCGGCAGCTGGCTGTACGGGACGTTCGACATCAAGGTGGTGCAGAGCTGGGCGGGCTGCGTCATCGCCGCCTCTGTCATCGCCTTCCCCCTGATGTACCGCAACGCCCGGGCCGCCTTTGAGCAGGTGGATATCAACCTCATCTACGCCGGGCGGACACTGGGCATGAGCGAGCGCGCCATTTTCTGGCGGGTGGTGGTGCCCGCCGCCGGGCCGGGCATCGCCTCCGGCACCATCCTGACCTTCGCCCGGGCGCTGGGCGAGTACGGCGCCACCTCCATGCTGGCGGGCAACATCGCCGGAAAGACGGGCACCATCTCCCAGAAGATCGCCATGGTCATCCAGAACGGCGACTACGCCACCGCCGGCGTGTGGGTGGCCATCATCATGCTCATCGCCTTCGGCATCGTGGTGATCATGAACCTCATCTCCGGGAGGAAGATCAAAAATCAGAAGCGCTGGTAAGGAGCCTGCCTATGTCTATCGAGGTAAACATCAGAAAAGATCTGGGCGGCTTCCGGC
>CAKUKL010000283.1 GCA_934662925.1 uncultured Oscillospiraceae bacterium
ATAGCCCCGCTGGATCAGCGTCTCCACCGCCACCGAGGCGAGCCCCGGCTTGATGCCCCGGACGGCGCACAGATCCCGGGCCGTATTGTATTCTTCCCCATTGTTGGCGAGAAACATCAGTACGTCAAAGCAGGTCTGGTTGATGTCGTACTTTTTGCATACGGGGCGGCAGAACCGGGTGATGGCGGGACCGAGCTTCTGGTGAAGCACGAAATAGTCCACGGGAACCATTGAAAAACCTCCGATCTGTGAAATTCTAATTTTAGAATATCTGAAAAAAGATTATACAAATTTGCATCAATAAGTGTTGGCCAAACCTTCAACAAAATATGAACTTTTTGTGAACATACGGACGGCTCCGACGGAAACGCATTCTCTAAAAGATGGATTTTGCTGTTTTGGGCAGATTTGAGGAGAATAAAAAAGCGCCCCCGCCGGTGGGCGGGGGCGCGGAAGGCGCGGCTTATCAGGCTTTTTTCGCAATGATGGCGTAGGTGCCCACGGCGGTGGAGGCCACCTTGCCGGTGGCGGGAACCACGGCCTCGCAGTAGGCGGTGGCGTTGCGCTTGCCGATGGAGGTCACCCGGGCGGTGATGAGCACGCCGTCCTCCATGGGGACGGGGCGGAGGTAGTTGATGGTCATGGAGATCGTGGGCGGGATCGTCTCCCGGGAGTAGCAGTAGATGGCCATGCTCATGGTCAGATCCATCATGGTGGAGATAATGCCGCCGTGGAGGGTGCCCAGACCGTTGACCTCCCAGTCCTGAACGGGATATTTGAGGGTCAGCTCCTGCCGGGCGTCGTCAAAGGAGTGAAGCTCCGGGGCCAGACGGGCGTTGAGGGTAGCGGACATTTCTTCCTTGATAAAGACCAGCTCCTGCTCCAGCCACTGGCCGGTGGTCAGATTCTTTTCATCCATAGGTTCGACCTGCTTTCGTCAGAATTGGGCGGCGGGGCCGCATGTGTATCCCTATTTTAGCAGTTTTCCCGGGAAACCGCAATGGGTCATGGGCGGGATACAGCGGCTTTTCCCGCTTGTGCCTATGAAAAAATAATGCTATACTATAACCGCAAAATCTGACATTCATAATACCAACAACACCGATCGGGAGAGATGACCATGACATACCGGGAAGAATTCATTCACTTTATGGTGCGCTCCGGCGTGCTGACCTTCGGCGACTTTGTGACCAAGTCCGGCCGCAAGACCCCCTATTTCGTCAACACCGGCAACTACAAGACCGGCGCGCAGGCCGCCAAGCTTGGCGACTACTACGCCGCCTGCATTCAGGAGAACATGCCCGAGGGCATCACTGCCCTGTTCGGCCCGGCGTACAAGGGCATCCCGCTGGCGGTGACCGCCGCCGCGTCCCTGTACCGGAACTACGGCCGGGACCTGCCCTACTGCTTCAACCGCAAGGAGGCCAAGGACCACGGCGAGGGCGGCGTGATGGTGGGCTACAAGCCTCAGGACGGTGACGACATCGCCATCGTGGAGGACGTGGTCACCGCCGGCACCGCCGTCCGGGAGTCCATCGAGCTGTTCAAGCACGTGGCCGACGTGAAGATCCGGGCGCTGTTCGTCTCCGTGGACCGCATGGAGCGGGGCACCCGGGAGTGCACCACGCTGGACGAGCTGCGGGAGGACTTCGGCATTCAGGTCTATCCCATCGTCACCATCCGGGAGGTCATCGACTGTCTGTACAACAAGCCGGTGGACGGCAGGGTCTACATCGATGACGCCATGCGGGAGCGGATGGAGGACTATCTGCGCACCTACGGCGCGAAGTAATTTTTGAAAAAACGGCGGAAAGGAGGGGAGCGGCCATGGCGAATGTCCACGCGGGGCACCGGCAGAGGGTCAAGGCGGAGTTTCTGGCCCGGGGCCTTGCCGGGATGCCGGATCACCGGGTGCTGGAGCTGCTGCTTTTCTATGCCATCCCCCAGGGGGACGTGAACCCGCTGGCCCACGCGCTGCTGGATCACTTCGGCAGTCTTTCCGCCGTGTTTCAGGCCCCTTACGAGGAGCTTCTGAAGGTAAAAGGCGTCGGCCCCACCACCGCCACCCTCATCCAGCTGGTCCCCGCCGTGGGCGCGTGCTATATGGCCGACCGGGTGAGTCTGGACGGCCAGCTCACCACGCCGGAGGAGTATTACGAGGTGCTGGCGCCCTACTTTTTCGGCTCCCGGGTGGAGCAGTGCTACATGCTGTGCATGGACGGCAAGGGCAAGCTCATCACCTGCCGCAAGCTGGGCGAGGGCATCGTGGATCAGGTGCCCATCCTCCGGCGCAAGGCGGTGGAGACGGCGCTGAGCTGCAACGCGTCCCGGGTGGTGCTGGCCCATAACCACGTGTCTGGCATTGCCAAGCCCTCGGCGGCAGACATTCAGGCCACGCAGGTGCTCCGCCGCCTGCTGCGGGAAGTGGGCGTGCTGCTGGTGGACCATCTGGTGATCGTGGACGGCGATATGGTGTCCATGGCCCAGTCCGGGTATATGCAGGGGTGAAGCCCCGGCAGCAGTGCCCGCCGTTATAAAATGCTGAAAAAAGGACCTGCCCAAAGCTTTGGGCAGGTCCTTTTTTATCTGGCGCGCTTTATTTTTCGGGAGACTGAAGCTGCTGACGGACTTCCTCCGTCGCGTAGAT
>CAKUKL010000284.1 GCA_934662925.1 uncultured Oscillospiraceae bacterium
TCTCCGCACCGGACGACGGCCATGTGGTCGTCACGCTGGCGGAGCCCACGCTGGAGTTCATTTACTCCATGACCGCCGCCATCATCCCCGCCGGGAGCGGCGACCAGATGTCCACCAACCCCGTGGGCACCGGCCCCTTCGCCTTCGTGTCCTACACCCCGCAGGAGAGCATGGTCGTCAAGAAGTATGACGGCTACTGGGGCACCCCGGCCTATCTGGACGAGGTGACCTTCAAGATCATCACCAACGCCACCACGCTGGTCACCAGCCTGAAGAGCGGCGCGCTGGATATGGCCATCCACCTGCCCAACACCAAGGCCGTGGAACTTGAGGGCCAGTTCACCATCTACGAGGACACCATGAAGCTGGTTCAGGCCCTGTACCTGAACAACGCCGTGAAGCCCCTGGACGACGTCCGGGTGCGTCAGGCCATCTACTATGCCGTCAACGTGCAGGAGATCATTGATTTCGTGTGCGACGGCGCGGGTGTGGCCACCGGCACCAGCATGTACCCCGCTTACACCAAGTACTTCCTCCCCGAGTTGGCGGAGACCTACGCGCAGGATCTGGAGAAGTCCAAGGCCCTGCTGGCCGAGGCGGGCTATCCCGACGGCTTTGACCTGACCATCACCGTGCCCAGCAACTACGACCAGCACGTGGAGACCGCCGAGGTCCTTTACGAGCAGCTCAGGCAGGTGGGCATCAACGTCACCATCCAGCCCGTGGAGTGGGAGACCTGGGTCAGCGACGTGTACCGCGGCCGGGAGTATATGTCCACCGTCTGCGGCATCGCCGCCAGCGACATGACCGCCCGGGAGATGCTGGTGCGCTACGTGTCCGACAACAAGAAGAACTTCATCAACTTCAACGCCCCCGACTACGACGCCGCGGTGAACGCCGCCATGGTGAGCCTTGACGACGCAGAGCAGACCGAGCTTTACAAGCAGGCCGAGCGCATCCTCAATGAGCAGGCCGCCAGCATCTGGCTTCAGGACCTGTGTGACCTGACGGTCACCACCCCGGAGCTGACCGGCGTGACCTTCTACCGCACCTACGTGCTGGACATGAGCACCATCCACTTCAGCGCCTGATCTGATCCCAATACACCTGAGCTTACGCCGGGGCTGCCGTCTGTGGCGGCGGCCCCGGTCCGCGTTATTTCCGCCCGCGTCTGTGTTTTCCGGGCGCGGAGCCTGCCGGGCCTGTTGTTTGCCCGGTGGAATCGAAAGGGGGCATGACCCCGTTGGCCAAGACCATTCTCAAGCGGCTGGGCCTGCTGCTGCTCACCCTCGTGCTGGTGACGGCGCTGGCGTTTCTGGCCTTTTCCATCGTTCCCGGCGACCCCACCAGCTCCATCGTGGGCGTGGACGCCACCGAGGAACAGATCGCCACTGTCCGGGCCCAGCTGGGGCTGGACCTGCCCGTCTGGCAGCGGTATCTCAACTGGGTGGGCAGCTTCATCACCGGCGATTTCGGCCAGTCCTATAATTTCGCCATGCCGGTGGCCGACCTGCTGGCCCCCCGGATCGGCGTGACGCTGACGCTGGCAGCCATCGCCTTTGTGCTCATCGTGGCGGTGTCGCTGCCGCTGGGCATTCTGGCCGCCCGGCATCAGGGCGGCGTCATCGACCGGGTACTCACCGTGCTCAACCAGATCACCATGTCCATCCCGGGCTTTCTGGTGGGCATCGCGCTGACCTACATCTTCGGGCTGGTGCTCAAGTGGTTTACTCCCGGAGCCTACGCCCCGCCCAGTCAGGGCGTGGGGCAGTACCTCTGGTATCTCTTTTTCCCGGCCATGGCGGTGGCGCTGCCCAAGGCGGCCATGACCGTCAAGATGCTCCGGGGCTCCGTCCTCAGTGAGATGGGGGCGGACTATATCCGCACGGCGTACAGCAAGGGCAACACCATGACCTCCGCCCTGTGGCGGCACGTGCTGCGCAACGCCATGATCCCGGTGGTCACGTTCCTTGCCATGACCATGGCGGACATCGTGGCCGGCTCCATCGTGGTGGAGCAGGTGTTTGCCATCCCCGGGCTGGGGCAGATGCTCATCTCGTCCATCGGCAACCGGGACTACCCGGTGGTACAGGCGGTGGTGGTCATTATCGCATCGGTGGTGGTGCTGTGCAACTTCGCCGCCGATCTGCTCTACCGGGTGATGGACCCCCGGCTGCGTGGGAGGTGACGGCATGAAGAAGCATAACTGGTATCTGACGGTGGGCGTCGTCATTACCGCCGTCATGGTGGCCTTCATTCTGGTGGGGATGTTCTGGACGCCCTACGACCCCACGGCCATGAGCGCCGCCAACAAGTACGCCGGACCCAGCCTGAGCCACATCTTCGGCTGCGACCAGATGGGACGGGATATCTTCTCCCGGACGCTGGACGGGGCGGGCACCACCCTCACCATCGCGCTGGCCACCGTGGCCATCGGATTTTTCGCGGGACTGCTCATCGGCGCCCTGTGCGGCTACTACGGCGGACTGCTGGACACGGTGTGCATGCGCGTGTGCGACGCCATCGCCGCATTTCCCAGCATCCTGCTGGCGCTGGTGGTCATCGCGGTCATTGGCCCGGGCAAGTATAACGTCAGTGCGGCGCTGGGCCTGCTGTTCATCCCCAGCTTTGCCCGTCTGGTGCG
>CAKUKL010000285.1 GCA_934662925.1 uncultured Oscillospiraceae bacterium
GCGGCGGGGTGTGCATGAACGCCGGGGCCTACGGCGGCGAGCTCTGTCAGGTCATTCGCTCCGTGCGGGTGCTGGAGCCGGACGGGCAGGTGACGGAGCTGACGGCGGAGGAATGCGGCTTTGGCTATCGTCATTCCGTGTTTTCCGACGGAAAGCGCATCGTGCTGTCCGCCGGGCTGGAGCTGGAACATGGGGACCCGCTGGCCATCCGGGCGGTGATGAGCGACCTTGCCGCCCGCCGCCGGGAGAAGCAGCCGCTGGATCTGCCCAGCGCGGGCTCCACCTTCAAGCGGCCCGCCGGACATTATGCCGCCGCCCTTATCGACCAGTGCAATTTGAAGGGCATGGCCATCGGCGGGGCGCAGGTGTCCCCCAAGCACGCCGGGTTCGTGGTGAACACCGGCATGGCCACCTGCAAGGACATCCTCGACCTGATGGGCGTGGTGGAGGACTGCGTGTACCGGGTCACCGGCGTGAAGCTGGAACCGGAAGTCAAGTATCTCAAGTGAGGTGTCTCAAATGGAATTTATCATTGTCTCCGGCCTGTCCGGCGCGGGAAAGTCCACGGTGATCTCCATTCTGGAGGACAGCGGCTTTTTCTGCGTGGATAACCTGCCGCCGGTGCTCATCCCGAAGTTTGCCGAGCTGTGCCTTGCGGGCACCGGAGCCTATGAGCGGGTGGCCATGGTGTGCGACATCCGGGGCGGACAGAATTTCGACGCACTCTTTGACTCGCTGGACGCCCTGAAGGAGATGCAGTTCGACTACAAGATCCTGTTCGTCGAGGCGGACACGGAGACCATTATCAAGCGCTACAAGGAGACCCGCCGGGCCCATCCGCTGATGACCGGGGACATGACCCTCACCGAAGCGGTGGAGGAGGAGCGCCGGGCCATGGAGCCGGTGCGGGCGCGGGCGGCGTACATCATCAAGACCACCGCCCTGTCCACCAAGAAGCTCCGGGACGAGGTGCTGAGCCTTTTTGCCCCCAACCGGGAGAAAAAGGAGGAAATGAGCATTTCCGTCACCTCCTTCGGCTTCAAATACGGCATTCCCATGGAAGCGGACATGGTGTTCGACGTGCGCTTCCTGCCCAATCCCTTCTACGTGGATGAGCTCCGGCCCATGTGCGGACTGGATGCCCCCGTGCGGGATTATATCTTCCAATATCAGGAGACGGAGGAGTTCATGGGCCATCTGGAACGGCTCATGGCCTTTCTGCTGCCCCGGTTCGTGGAGGAGGGCAAGAGCGCCCTCGTCATCGCCGTGGGCTGCACCGGCGGCCGCCACCGCTCCGTGGCCGTCACCCGGGCGCTGGCCCAGACCATCCGGAAGCTGGGCTACAACGCCGGGGAAAACCACCGCGACATGACGAGGGCCTGACCATGGCCGGAACATCAAAAAACGGACCCGCCGTAGTGGCCATCGGCGGCGGAAATGGTCTGTCTGCCATTCTGCGGGGGCTGAAGCTGCATACCCGTGACCTCACCGCCGTGGTGACGGTGGCGGACGACGGCGGCGGCTCCGGAATGCTGCGGCAGGAGCTGGGGATGCCCCCTCCGGGGGACATCCGCAACTGCATGGAGGCCCTCGCCAACACCGAGCCGCTGATGCAGGAGCTGCTGTCCTACCGCTTCCGGGAGGGACGGCTGGCGGGGCAGGCTTTCGGAAATCTGCTGCTGGCGGCGCTGGACGGCATTTCCGACTCCTTCGATCAGGCCGTCGCCCGGATGAGCGAGGTCCTTGCCATCACCGGGCGGGTGCTGCCGGTGACCAACGCCAATATCCAGCTGGAAGCCACCTTTGAAAACGGCACCAGCGTGTGCGGCGAGTCCAAGATCTTCGCCTTCAAGAAGGCGCAGGGCTGCCGTATCCACCATGTCCGCCTGCGGCCCGAAAGTCCGGCGGCGCTGCCCGCCGTGCTGGACGCCATCAGCCGGGCGGAGGTCATCCTGCTGGGGCCGGGGAGCCTGTATACCAGCGTCATCCCCAATCTGCTGGTGGACGGGGTGGCGGACGCCATCCGGGAGTCGAAGGCCCTGAAAATCTATGTGTGCAACATTATGACCCAGGACGGGGAGACGGAGGGCATGACCGCCGCCGACCATGTGGCCGCCCTGCTGGAACACGGCGGCCCGGGCATCGCCGACCTGTGTCTGTGCAACAGCGCCCCGGTGAGCGCCGGGCTGCTGGAGCGCTATTCCGCCGAGGACGCGGAGCCCATGCAGGTCAGCCGCCGGGAGCTGGAGCTGCTGGGGGTGGAGCTGGTCAGCCGGCCCCTCACCGACGAGCAGTCCGACTTTGCCCGCCATTCCGGCGTGAAGGTGGCGGAGGCGGTCATGGAGCTGCACCGCCAGCGGGCCAGTACGAAAATATTCTGACAGAGAAAGAGGAGGGGCGGCCATGTCATTTTCCGCCGAGGTGAAACGGGAGCTGTGCAGGCTGAACATCAGCAAAAAGTGCTGCGCGCAGGCGGAGGCCTACGGCATCCTGCTGTACTGCAACACCTTCAACAGCCGGGAGGTGCGCATCATCACCGAATCCCCCTATCTGAAAAGCCGCCTGCCGGTGCTGTTCCGTAAGGCCTTCCGGGTCCAGTTCGACGAGGTGCCGGAGCAGGAGGAGGGGACGGGCACATTCCT
>CAKUKL010000286.1 GCA_934662925.1 uncultured Oscillospiraceae bacterium
CATTAAAGCACAACAAGAACCAATTTGCCATAGACACCCCCTGTTTTCTGTCAAATTCCGACCGGATCAGACGCCGCGGTTCTTTTCCTCCAGCCGGAGCAGCGCATAGCGGGTGCTGCCGTCGATGACCGTGCGGAAGTCGTCCAGATGCTCCATCGTCTGACCGGCCATGCCCCGGTCCAGCCAGTTGAGCACCACGCTGAGCAGACCCACGGTGTAGAGCTCCGCCACGAAGGCGATCTGGTCCTCCGTCACCTGAAGGCCCTCCGCCTCCTGACGCACCCGGTGGAGGAGGACGGGGTAGATCCACTTTTTCAGATAGTGCTCCACATAGCTGCGCTCAAAGGCCCGGTAGGCGTTGAGTACCGTGCTCCGGTTGGCCCGCATCCGTTCCATGGCCCCCTGCACCACCGTGTCCCGGCCAAACTGGGTGACCAGCTCCGGCATCGCCTGGATCTTCTGAAGTTCCATCTGAAGTCCCCAGTCCACCACGGCATAAATGTCGGAAAAATGATAATAAAACGCCTGCCGGGAGATTCCGCAGCGCTCCGTCAGATCCTTGACCGTGATCTCGTCCAGCGGCGTGTCCCGGAGCATCTCCAGCAGCGTGTGCAGGATGTCCATTTTCGTAGACTTCGGCATAAGCTCTCTCCTCTTTGTCGTTGCCCGCATCGGATCTCATACTGCACAATCGCGGCAAGGCATGATGTTTACAATATGTATAATATCACATTTTACGACATTCCGCAACGCTCATTTCCCGCATAAAAACCGTCTGAACGGGCAGATTAGCGGAAAGGAGTGATGATTTTGGACAAGAAAACACGGCTCTGGTGCGCGGCGGCGGGCGGCGCGGCGGGACTGGTCAACGGCTTTTTCGGCGGGGGCGGCGGCATGATCCTCGTGCCCATGCTGGCGGGCAAATGCGGCCTTGACCAGCGGAAGGCCTTTGCCACGTCGGTGGCGGTCATCGCGCCGCTGTGCGTACTGTCCTCCGGCATTTACTTTTTCCGGGGCGGGCTGGACGGCAAAGCCGCTCTGCCCTATCTGCTGGGCGGCCTCCTAGGCGGGCTGGCGGGGGGAAAGCTCTATAAAAAGGTGTCCATGGTCTGGCTGCGCCGGGCCTTCGCCCTGCTCATCCTGTATGGCGGGGTGAAGGCGCTGCTGTGACGGGCTTTTTCGCCGCCGCGATGGCCGGGGCGGTCACCGGGGTGCTGTCCGGCTTCGGCCTCGGCGGCGGGTCGTTGCTGCTCATCTATATGACCAGCTTCGCAGGGGTGGCCCAGAACATCGCGCAGGGCATCAACCTGCTGTACTTCCTGCCCACGGCGGCGGCCAGCCTCCCCGCCCACGTGAAAAACGGCTATATCGAAAAAGCCGCCCTGGCCCCCGCCATACTGGCGGGACTGACCGGGACGGCTCTCGCGGCCTGGGCGGCCACGGCGATGGATGTGGACCTGCTGCGGAAGTGCTTCGGAGTATTTCTGCTGGTCATCGGCGTCCGGGAGCTGTTCCGGAAGTAGGTCAGCCGCGTTTTTTCGCCTTCCGGCGGCCCGCCAGCACGGCGGTAACGGCGGCGGCCAGCACGATGAGGATCACCGGGATGACCCACATGGGGAAGGACCGGGCGGCGGGGACGGACGCGGCCACGGGAGTCAGCTTCTCCATCTCCCCCCGGACGACGGCGGCGGCCATGGGGGCGTCGATGCCCAGCGCTTCATTTGCCGGGTCGTCGATGCAGAACCAGACATTGCGGTAGCCGTAAATGTACCCGAACTTCGACCAGCGCAGGCCGTTGGCGTCGGTGTAGGTAAAGTCGTACTCCGCCCACGATTCGATATCGCTGACGTCCATCTGGCTGATGAATACGCCGCCGGGATAGCTGTAAAGCATGACCTCGCCCAGCTCGGAGGCATCGCCGGAGCAGGACTCAAACTCGTCGGCGTGATCCTCCTCGAAGCACTGGCTGTCGTAGACGAGGGCCAGCTCGGACATGGGGGCCCAGCCGTCGTACCAGCTGTAGCCGTCTCCCTTCTGCACCCTGTACTCGCCTACGCCCCACGCTGTGCCGTTGTCGTCGTAGGTAAAGCCGATGGAAATCGTGTCTCCGTTGGGCAGGTTGAAGCTCTCGCTGCCGGAGCCGGGGGCACTGTAAAAGGTGACGTAGCCATCCACACCGTTGGCCAGATAGGAGCGGCTTTCGTACACACAGTCGTCCCGGTGCCGCTCGTAGAAGCCGTTGTCCGGTTCCCAGAGCACGTCGGCAAGGGCGCTGGTCACCAGCGCCGGGACCATCAGCAGAGCCAGAAGCAGAAGGGGCAGTCGCTTTTTCATATCGGCACCTCATTTCCCTGTTTGTCTGGTTAGACGAGGTGGAAAGTAAAAAGTTCCGACGGAACGGAACTTTTTTCCACAATTTTATGATGTTAGCGTTATCTCTGGCGTCTACTCAGGTAGCCCTCCAAAATCAATGTTGCGGCAACCGCATCCACGTTCTTCTTGTGGTTCTTCATCTTCTTGCCCGAGGCGTGGAGGATCTGGTGGGCCTCGATGGTGGTGCGGCGCTCGTCCCAGAGGTGTACCTCCATCCCGGTACGCTCCGCCAGCCGGGCGGCAAAGTCCCGGTACAGCTC
>CAKUKL010000287.1 GCA_934662925.1 uncultured Oscillospiraceae bacterium
ACATGAGCCTTGCGGAAAAGATACTCTACATGGCGGACTACATCGAACCCAACCGGAAATTCGACGGGGTGGAGGAGCTGCGGAAGCTGGCCTACGAGGATCTGGACGCCGCGGTGGCGCTGGGCGCGAAGATGTCCATCGACGAAATGGTGGAGATGGGCCGGAGCGTGCACCACAACACGACGGAGGCTTACGAATTTTATCGGAAAGGAACGCTTCTATGACCGAACAGCCAAGGCAGAACGGCCGGGGCGGCTCACGTCTGGACAGCACCGGACAGGGCGGCTCCGACAACAGAAAGAAGAAAAAGAAAGAAAAGATCATCATGGTGGTCATGATCGTGCTGGCGGTCATCATGGTGCTGGCCGCGGCAGCCGCGGTGCTGTACAGCCGCTGGGTGCGCAAGCCAAACCTGCCCTCTGCCGGCGACGAGCCGTCCATCTCCGCCAATGCGCCCACTACCGGACTGCCGGACGATCCCAGTGTGAGCGATGAGGATCTGGATCTGGACTCCGTCCAGCCCAAGGTGAGCGGCGAACGCAAGAGCAAGGACTACTACACCGTTCTGGTCTTCGGCGCGGATGAGTCCTCCGGCCTGACGGACAGCATCATGCTGGTGTCCTACGACGTGACCAACCAGAAGGCCACCGTCATGTCCATCCCCCGGGACACGCTGGTGAACGTCCGCTCCAGCTACAAGAGCATCAACGGAGTTTACAAGCTCAACGGCCGGGGCGACAAGGGCACCAAGGCCCTGAAAAACGAGGTGTCCGACCTCGTGGGCTTCACCCCGGACTACTACGTGATGATCGACTGGTCCATCGTGGGCAAGATGGTGGACGCCATCGACGGCGTTTACTTTGATGTCCCTTGGGACATGTGGTACAGCGACCCCTATCAGGATCTCTACATCGACCTGAAGGAGGGCTATCAGCTGCTGGATGGCGACAAGGCCATGCAGCTGGTGCGCTGGCGGAAGAACATGGACCCCAAGACCTATAAGATCCTGTCCGACCACAGCTCCGGCGACGTGGGCCGCCTGAAGATCCAGCAGGACTTTCTGAAGGCGGTGCTCAAGCAGACTCTTCAGCTCAAGAACGTCACCAAGATCGGTCAGCTGGCCCAGCTCTTCGGGGAAAACGTCACCAGCGACCTGTCCATTGAGAACCTGTTCTGGTTCGGGTCGCAGGCCATTATGGGCGGACTGAACGCGGACAACGTGACCTTCACCACCATGCCCTACTACGGCGGCGGATACGGTGAGTACACCGCCAAGGTGTACCCCAACCGGAAGGCCCTGCTCAGCCTTATCAACGAGTCCCTCAACCCCTTTGTGGAAGAGGTGACCATGAAGGAGCTGGACCTCATCAGCGTCAACAAGGACGGTACGCTGTCCGCCTCCAGCGGAAAGCTGGCCGATCCCTCCGCCGCCATTCCCAAGCCCAGCGCCAGCCCCAGCCCGGAACCGGGTGAGAGCGGTGAGCCGGAGGTCAGCCCGGAGCCGGGTGAGAGCGGCGAACCCACGGAGAGCGGCGATCCCGCCGTCAGCCCCGATCCGTCGGTCAGCGGCGACCCCTCCGTCAGCCCCGATCCGTCGGTCAGCGGCGACCCCTCCGTGAGCCCGGATCCGGCGGTCAGTCAGGAGCCGGCCCCCAGCGGCGACCCCGCGGAGACTGTGACGCCGGGACCCACCCCTGACCCCATTGAGACCATGCCGGACTGGCTCCGGCCCGACACCGGGACGGAAACGCCCTGATATGCGAAAGGAGATCTGCGATCTATGACAGAAAAAGAGATGGTCGGCGTTGCCGTCAAGGCCCTCGACAGCCGGAGAGGCCGGGACATCAAAGTGCTCTACACCGGGGACCAGACGACTCTGGCCGATTACTTCGTCATCTGCAACGGCACATCCAACACTCAGGTCAGAGCGCTGGCCGACGCAGTGGAGGAGGCCATGACCCGGAACGGCGAGGAGCCCCACCACGTGGAAGGTCACCGGGGCGGACAGTGGACGCTGCTGGATTACTCCAGCGTGGTGGTCCATGTGTTCACCGAGGAGGCCCGGGAGTTTTATAATCTGGAGCGGCTCTGGTCGGACGCCGCGCCGGTGGATGTGTCCCAGTATCTGACCCGCGACTGAATCCCCCGCCGCCCGGGGCCGGAAGGCCGTCCGGGCGGCGTTCTTTTTTGTAAAAGCGGGGGCTTACCCGTTGCGGCGGCGGGGGAGAGTGTGATATAATATCCCAAGTATACCCATACCGTATGCGCCGAGGGCGGAAAGACTCTGAAGGACAACGCCCCGGCGGGATCGACGAAAATGAACCGACAGAAAGAGGTTGCAGTCATATGGAAGAAAATCAGGTAAAAAAAGTCATGCTTTCCGGCATTCAGCCCAGCGGGGATCTGACCCTCGGCTCCTACCTCGGGGCCATCAAGAACTGGGCAGACCGGGCCGAAGAGTTCGATAACTACTATTTTATGGCGGATATGCACTCCATCACCGTCCGGCAGGACCCCGCCAGCCTGCGCCGCCGCACGCTGGAGCAGCTGGCCCAGTATATCGCCTGCGGCCTTGACCCGGAGAAGAACACCCTGTTCATCCAGTCCCACGTACCCCAGCACGCCCAGCT